>JAFRLP010000402.1 GCA_017431185.1 Victivallales bacterium
AATAGGAGATGTTGTTTGACTCCAGCGGTTGCCCGTCCGCAGGGAATTCCAGAAGAATGCCGATTTGATTTGAGTCTTTGACGTTTTTCATGGCCGGAGCAAATTGGATTCGGTTTCGGCGGAGAGGCGTCTCTGTCAATCAGACGATGACGATTCCCGAGTCCTGCCAGTTCATGCCATAGCCGCTCTTGCTGGCGGGATGCAGAATCATCTCGAACTTGTCTTTGAGGTCATTGGCGGAGCCTTCGTCCTGCCCATAAAGGTAAACATGCTGGACGCGCAGGGTTTCGCCGCCGAACTCGTCCGTCCCGCGCTCGATGATGACGTTGTACTCCTGCTGTGGGGCAAAGTTCTGTTCGGGTTTGGCGCGGAACATGAAAACGGGTTCCGGATGGGAGCCGGCTTTGGTTATGCGGTAGAAGACGGTGTTGGCCTGGATATGGCATCTGCCCTCATCCTCGTTTGGACGGAGGATTCTGCGGAGACTGCGCGGATTCGGGGAGACGTCATTGCTGGTGTCGCCGATGGTACACCAGGTGTTGCGCTGGCTTTTGTCATCCAGGCTTGTGGTGCGGTTCTCGATTTGCCAGTTGGAGATGAGATTGTTGGCCAGGGCAAAGTGGAGGGCGGCGCCGACGGCGGTGACGGTCTTGGCGTCCGAAATCGAATTGAGGTCATCGGACTCGTCAAAGCGCGGATACCAGCGCCCTGTGCGGTAATCCTTGGAGGGGACGATGCGGTCAAGGGGCAACGGGAAGATGTCCTTGACCAGGGCGGCGATTTCGGGGATTTCGCTGGGCTTGCCGGAGAGCACGAGCACATCCACGTCGTACATGGCGGCATATTTGGCGCAGACGGCGAGGTTGGCCTGGAACAGTTCGTTGACAAAGTCCTTCACGTCTTGGTCATGGAAATGCAGGATGGTGTTGACGGGAATGTCAACGTTTTTCAAGTCCAGAAGTATGGTCAGGAAGGTTGTCCAGTCTTCCGCCGTGACACCAGCGTCCTCGGGGGAGAAGGAGAAGGTGGAACTGCTGCAATTGTGCAGCTTGAGGAAATGGATTGCCATGGGGATGAGGATGCGCTGGACATGCAGGCTGCGCTCCATGCAGTACTTTGGGTCCATTTTGCCGTCCTTGAACACCTGGTCGATTTTACCGGCCAATTCGGCTCCGCCATGCTTTTTCAGCGTGGCCAGGATGATTTTGTCGATGATGAGCCGCAGAAGGTGGTCTCCCGCGACGGCAAAGCCATCCTTGAACAGGAGGTTGATGCTGAGTTTGGTGCCGGAGTCGAGTTTCTCATTGCGGTATTCAATGATGGAGTAGTCGGTGGTGCCGCCGCCGATGTCCAGGTTCATGATGCGGACTGATGGAGGTTTTCCTCCATGGGATTTTCCCATCAGGCTGACCCATCCCTGGGCGGAGCCGAATTGGGTGATTTCGGTGAACACGTAGGGCATTTGGGAGGCGATGGCCTCGTCTATCTCCATGACCAACCGGATGTCCTGCTGGTCGGCGGGGAAATTGGTCTTCTTGAAGATGTTGACCGCCTCCTCGCACCGTCTCCGATACATGTTGACTTCGCAGGGCAGCCAGCCGGAAGGATAGGTGATGACGATGTTCTTCAGCTGCTTGTAGCGGAAATTCGTGGAGGTGAGGTTGGCCTGTTCCCAGGCGCGTTCCAGGATGGCCAGCAGCATCCAGGTCAAGGAGGATGCACGGGGATGGCGCGGCGTTTCGCTTGCCGATTGTGCGCTCAGGGAATTGGCTGGATTGTGGTCCAGGTCTTCCAGGATGTTGCCGTTCACTGGCATGTAGCGCAGGAGCTGGCAACGCAGAAATGGGACGGAGGTGGTGATTTCCTGTTTCTTCCAGGGCGGCGGAAGCATATTCCACCTGGTTTGGACGGCATTGCAGTCCAAATCCCAGTAGTATCGTTTGGGGGAACTTTGTATGAAGCGCGCCTCCGCCTGCTGGAATTGGTCGGCGCTTTGCATGGCGTCAAGCGCCTCGTCTCCCAGAAGGACAGGGGAGAGGCGGACAAACATCTGCGGGAAGCGCTGGATAACTTTGGAGACCTGCCATTTTTCCTCGTTCTCCTTTTTCACCGCCTTGCCGAGTTTGTCTATGGTCCCCAGAAAGCCATCCTTGGTTTTCTCCGTCGGATTGGCGGCGCCGGATTCCTGGCTGCGCAAGGAGCTGAGGATGCTCAACCCCTTCTCCATGATGCTTTTCTTGACAGGCTGGTATTGCCACTCCTCCAGCAGGAGGTCGGCGGCACGGGCATCCCCGAGCTGGTTGGTCTGGCCAGTCTCGAACAGCGGTGTCTGCAGGACGATGGTGGAGTTGATGATGCTGTCATCATTGGCGCGATGGTTGCGCAGGCGCTGTTTCCAGATTGACGGCTTGAGATTGATGGGACTGCAGTTGTCGGAGAACTGGTCAACCTGGAAGGTTCCATTGGTGCCATGGCGGAGAAGGAGCGCGACCGTGCGGGAATTGCCCAAGTCCAGAATCAGGTCAACGGGGATGGTTTCGCCGTTCTCCTCCTGCACGTAGATGGAGAGACTGAAATCGATGGGGACATAATCCTCCTGCGAGTCGTCTCCCAACGGAATCTCTATCGAGCAGCTGATGTTCTCCAGCTTTTCGTCTTTCTGCAGCTGCATATAGACGTTTGGCTCGGGATTGGCGCGCAGCCTGAGCCCGCGTTCCTGGTCCTCTTGGCTTATGGAGCAGTTGTTCTGGTTGGTATCCTCCTTGATGTTCATGATGATGCCGCGGGAGTTGTCACCGCGGTTGGTCTCGACGGCGAACCAGACCCCAAATAGTTCGAGTGACAGGCCGTCCACATCCTCAATGGTCCTGGAGCCGATGCGGTAACGGATAAAGCGGCCCTTGTTCTTGAGCGCGGGAGCCTTGAGTTCCTTCCACTCCGTGCCGTGGTTCTGCTGGCAGAGTTCCTGGATTCGCTTGGCGATGGAGCCCATTCGCCTGTCCATGGCCATGGCGCGTCTGATGTCGGTCTTCAGTTCCGCGTTGTTGGGGTCCCTTTTGGTGATTTGCAGGCACTTCTCCTTGACATCCGGGGCGCTGAAGTCCAGCGCCAGGGCCCGGAAGAAATAACGTGTGCCCGAGTCGGGGAAAAACTTGAGGGTCAGCGGGATGGACTGGTTGTGTTCGGTGTTTTCCATATCGAGACCTCCTTACGCGTTTTCCGCTTGAAATTGGGCAAAGAGCGCCGCGAGTTCGTCATCGCCTGGCTGCGGGGGGCGACCGAGCGGATTGCTGTTGTCCTTCAGTAGTTGCTCCAGACGATTGAGGAATGGCATGATGATGGTATGATAGGCGGGCAGGTTCTCCGGTTTGCCAGGCGCCCCTTCGTCCCTAGGGAAAAGCAGGGCCATGAGTTCCGGCCCTGCATTGGTGACCATCCGTTGGCATGAGCCATGGAAAAGGGTGTTGCAGATGGCCACCGCCAGGAATTTCCGGGTGGTGGAGGATATCACGCTTTGGTCGGGGGAGAGGTCGCCGAAGTGGCGGGTGAGGAATTCCGAGAGCTGCTGGAAGGTCTCGCCGCGCAGGGAGGCGTTCATCAGGATTCCCAACAGACCAGGCAGGTTGACAAAATGCCGGGAACTTGGCTGGTGGGCGACCTGGTATTCGTACCATAGCCCGACTTGGCGCTCCAGATAATGCCGACGTTCCTCGGGAAGCAGGTTTCTGGCGCGATTGGGTATCGGGTCCAGGTTTTCGGGGGGGAAAGTCATCAGGTGCTTGAGGTCATCGCCGATGGAGCCGACGACCTTGGTGAGCCGGGGTGTGTTGGAAGCCTCTTCGAGCGCCTTGTGGATGGAGTCGATGTTCTCTTGCAGCAGTTTTTGTTCGTCCTCCAGAGTGGAGTCCTTGGCGGGCGGCAGATGCAGTCCAACCAGTTCCAGCAATTGCCGGCAGTCCTTGTCCAGCTGTTTGCGGGACAGAGTGATGCGGCGCTCGGTTGAGATTTCCTTGGCGATGGTGCGGAAGAGGTAGTTCACGCCGCCATCGGCGTCATGGAAGACATGCTGGTAGTCCTCGTCTGAAAGTCCAGTTGCCTCCCGCAGCGTCTGGGAGGTGCTGAAGAGTGTCTGCGCATTTGCCAGCGCTTCGGGCTGGTCTGTCGGGAAGGCACATTCCGCGCTGAGTTTCGGATAGGTCGTGACGAAGAACCGCGCGTTGTCCTTCGTGGCAAAGGAGAGTTGCTGGATTTGGGTGGTGTAATTGGCCATGGTTTCGGCGCGTACCGCTCCATTGAACGCCTTGACCGCCTCCTCCGCGAAGAAAGTGAGGTCAAGATAGTATTTGAGAGGGGCGCGTTTGCCTGGCTGCCAGCCTGGGTCAAAGGCCTGCAGCCAGGTCTGGATGCCGTTGGCGAGCACACCGGTGTTCTTGGCGTATTCGCGGAATCGCTTGAGGATGATGAAGGAGTCTATTCCCAGACGCAGCGCGTGCATGAAGATGAGGGAGAGGGTTTTGCCCTGCTTCAGCACTTGGGTGAACAGCCTGGTCTGGTTCTGGTTCTGGTCATCGACTTTGGTCTCCTCGTCCGCCTTGCTTCCCGTTTCGCGGTTGGGGACTCCAGGAAAATCGAGGAAATCGGCTTTTTCCAGGAAATGGAGGAAATCCATCCTGCCATTGGCCTCCAGGGCCTCGCGGCGGAGCGGAACCTGCAATTCGCCGATAAGGGCTTGCAGGAGACCGAAATGATGCAAGCCTTTCAGGGGGCTGTCGCCGGAGTCGCCGAAGGTGTCAAGGAGGATGCCCGCGTCGGTCTTTTGGCAACACAGGTCGTTGATGGGCGGATTCGTCGCGTCAAGGCAGAATTCGTATGTGTTGATGTCCAGAAGAAGCTTGGTGACTTTCAGGGATGCGTAGATGGGCCGGTCGCCCCACTCCTGCTTCAGGCGGTCGTGCATGTCCATCAGGTTGTCAAATAGGGTGTTGATGTACGGAGTGTTGTCCCAGAGCAGCTGTGCCATCAGCGATTTGGCGGTTTCGTAGTTGGAGCATAGTTCCTTCTGGCTGAATAGATTGGTGCGCAGTTGACGCCAGTTCCCCGCCAGGTTGCGGAAACGGCTCTGGGTGCGGGTCTCAATCTCAATGACGTCCGCCAAGTCCTGGAGCAGTTCGACGGCCTCGCGGCTGGGCAGGTGGGAGTTGGTCTGGAAGAGGGCATTCTCCTGTGCCTGGGCCTGTCGCAGTTCCCGTTCAAAGCTGGCCTGGTCAAAGACGCGGTGGACGGGGGTGACTTGCCCGCCGTCGGGATTGTAAGGCCGGCACTCCTCCAGATAGCCAATGGAGAGGGCCAGCAGTATTTCCGTGCGCGAGGCCAGTATGACCTGGACAGGGTGGCGGTGGTCCGCCACCTCGGAGTCGCCCTTCAGGATGTAGCGGGTGACCACGCCGGACCCGTCGCTGCCGCCATTGTAGGGATTGAAGATGACGGTTTGGGGGTACAGCAGGGAGTTGCCAGTGAAGCGCGCCGGCTCCTCGCCGCTCCAGGTGAGGGCGGAATGGCTGCCGTCCCCTGCGTCCTCCCCGTCGATTGCGTCGGAAATCATGGTGGACTTGCCAGTCTGGGATGGTCCCCAGACCGCCAGGCAAGCCCGCTGTTTTTCGAGGTTTTCCCGTATGGCCTTGCTGCGCTTGTCCAGTCTGGATACGGCATCCAGCCATTGGGCCAGATTGACCGAATATTTTCCTTCGCGCTTAACCCCAAAATTCCAGAACCAATCGATGAGTTCTCGCATGATGCCATTCCTTCCTGTGGCAATTGCCTCTGTGGTTTTGTTCAATGAGAGGAGGTTGAGCAATCCTCGAATGGGATGGTTCAGCCCATGCCCTGCTCGCGTAGTTTTTCCCGAAGGATGACCTGGAAGTAGGCGAGGTCCTCGGGAGTGGGCTTGGCATTCGGGTCATCCATGTCGAAGTCCAGCCCATTGCGGGTGAGCAGCCATTCGCCCTTGAGACCCGACGCAAAGGTGACGGAGCCGTTCAGTTCGCAGCCGGGGCGTGTGATTTTGCTGACCTCGACCTGTGTGCGCCCGTCATGCGCCTTCTGCATGACCTCCTGGGCGCGTTTCTGCACGAGCTGCTGGACCTGGACCTGGAAGGCCTCCTGGTCTTCCTGGGATGGCTGGTAGGTTTCGTCGCCTGAATCACTGGCAATGGAGAGACGGCCAAAGCGGTCGAAGAACCATTTGCCCGTGGTGCCGTCGGAGAAGGTGACTCCGCCGCTG
>JAFRLP010000403.1 GCA_017431185.1 Victivallales bacterium
CGGGAGGGCAAAGAGAAACTTGTAAAGAGAATTGCGGCTGGTCCGGCGTCCCACATACAGCAGAACAGTGGTTTTGGTGGACTTTTTGAGAGCCTCGCGCACATCGGAGATTGACTCGACCTCCTGTCGGTTGACCTCGTAGATGACGTCGCCTGCCTGCAGTTTGTCATCGTTCTTGTCGCCAGCCTGTTCGGCTGGGCCGTCCTCCAGCACATCGGCAATGACCACGTGGTCGTCCTCCTCCTTGAGTTCCAGGCCGAGCTGTTCGCCAAGCTCCCCCTTCCGCACGGAGGAGTTCTGGGGTTTCCGCCGCTGACCGCGTTCATCCTTGCCGGCATACTCGTTGCGGCTGCCAGCCTTGACGGTGATTTTCTTGTCCTGGTCGCCGCGGCGGATATGCAGGACAATCTTGTCGCCTGGCTTGTAGTCGGTCACGCGCATCATCAGTTCGTGCGGGGAATGGACGTCCTTGTCGCCCAGTTTGACGATGATGTCGCCCGCCTTGACTCCAGCCTTCTCCGCCGCCTCCCCCTCAATGGTTTCGCGGACGACCACGCCGTGGTCAACCCCGTAGGCCTCCTTCAGGGCATGGTTCAAGTCCTGCATGGAGATGCCCAGGAAGGGGCGCACCACCTCGCCGTCCGAAATCAAGGCGTTGGCGATGCGGTTGGCCAGGTTGCTGGCGATGGCGAAGCCCACGCCCACGCTGCCACGCGAGCCGGGGCCGCCCGTGACGATGAACTCGTTGATGCCGATGATTTCGCCGCGGATGTTGAGCAGCGGCCCGCCTGAGTTGCCGGGGTTGATGGAGGCATCGGTCTGGATGTAGTCCTCGTAACTGACGGTTCCCATGTCATGCCGTCCCTTCTGGCTGACACAGCCGATGGTGACCGAGTAGTCGAGGTTGAACGGCGCGCCGATGGCAATGGCCCACTGCCCAACGCGCAGTTTGTCGGAGTTGGCGAATGGCAGGTAGGGGAAGTCCTCCTTCTTGCCGTCCGCCAACTGGAGCACAGCCAGGTCGGACTCCTCGTCGTAGCCGACGATGGTGACCGCCTTCTTGTCCTTTTCGTTGTCATAGACTGTGCCGTCGGCGGTCTTCACCTCAAGATAGTCGCAGTCCTTGATGACGTGGTGGTTGGTGAGGAGCAGGCCATTCTCGCGGATGAACACGCCAGACCCTTTGCCCACGGCCTGCGGACGTTCCCGTTCCCGGCGATGGCGTCCCCTCGTGTCGCGCTCGCTGCGGCGTGGCAGACCGAAGAACTCGTACCATTCGTCCGGCAGCATATCCATGGGATTGCTGCCGTCGAACACCCTCCGTCCCATTTTCGGGGTCTGCTTGTTGGTGATGACCACGACAGCGGGCTTGGCGGACTCGATGACCTGGGAAAAGGCGTCCTCCACCTGCAATGCGGCCTTGACGGCCTCGCTTTCCGAAATGGGTTTGCTCTCCTTGGCGACTCCAGCCAGGGAAAGCGACACGGCCAATGCAAAAACAGCGGTTATACATTTATTCATTTGCTTGTTCTCCTTCTGTGTTGTGCAACCACTGGCGGCAGCGTCATGCCGGCTTGTTTCCGTCGCCTTTTGGTGGCTGCAAATACTTTGACCGCTGAATATGTCAATTTGTTCCCGACAAATAGTGGAACTGCACATTTCCCCCTGTTTTTTATCCTTTTCGCTTTTCATCTGGCAGGACGGCAATGAACGAATTGACGGCCAATCGGAAAAAATCCCTGCTCCACAGTTCCAATTCCTGTCGTTCTTTGAGGAAAGGACGGACATCTGCCTTGAGCATTTCAACGTCAACGGAATCGATGGCCGCGTTCAAGAAATCATGCAGACGTTCAAGTGTCAGTGGCAGTGAATCGGGATAGTCACCTGACTGACGCATTCTCTGCTCCAAATGATCCAGGTTGATTTTGGGATGGTTGCCCGCATACCACACCATATCGTACCAATCTCGCCCCTTTGACCGATTGCGCCATTTTCGGCACAGGACAGCATGAAGCTTGCCCGCCAGCAGATCCGGCAGGGTGTAAACTCGAACGGAGTGTGGTATTGGCCGCAGCAATGTTCTGACTTCGGTCAGAAATCCCATTGGCGGCTCAATGTCAACCTCCAGTTTGATCTTGAGTTCTGCCCTGGAATGGATCTGA
>JAFRLP010000404.1 GCA_017431185.1 Victivallales bacterium
AAGCCGATGCCTAAAAAAAAAGAAAAAAATGATTCAGCCCCCTGGCTACTTCAATCCGCGAGGCCTGAAGGCCTCGCGGGCAAGTTGGGGTCTCACGCCTGGCACGCCAAGATCAAATGGCAGATCTGATTCTGCGCATGGCAAAACAGGTGGGGTTAATGAATAGTCACAGAGAAAAAAGAGAATTGCTAAACCGTCGGTGCAATCCAAAGCACAAATTTCGGGAACGGAATCAATCGCTCACTGATTCACCCAATACGCCTTGCCAGCGGCCAGTTCCTCCTGAGATGCACTCTGATAGTGCCCATTGACCCATTGCCAGATTTTGGTTGCCAGAGTTTGCCAGGTGGATGTTTCCGCAACGCCGATGAGATTCCAGCCTGCGGTGAGGTCTGCGGTCTCATAACTGGTCTGCGCCAGGTCGTGAACAAGTTCAATGGTCTGCTGCGGAGTTCTGGAGAACACCCAGTAGCCGACGCCGACCTTGAGGTCATCCTTTCCAGTGCATTGCACATAGCACATTCCAGTGACATCCAGCGTCATCGGATGCAGTTTGAGGAAGTGCAGAGCAGACTCAGCCGTGAGCGAACGCGTCAGCGTCACGAGATTCCATCCTGGTCTGAGTTCAAGTTTCTGAACAGAAATCGGATCCACCGCAGCAAAGGCGGACAGGCAGGCCAGGGTTAAAAATACCAGAATGTTCTTTTTCATGTTCATTTCGTGTGTCATGCCAGCATTCCTTTGTTGTTCTCGAAGAGCCTCTCGCTGGTGAACTCGTCGAACGCGCCAGCGGTCTGAAGTCCATTGAAAAGGTCGCTCTCGTCATCGCCGAATCTGAGGGTGAAGCCACCTGCCAGCTCATCGCCGCCGCCAGCAAAGGCCTCCTCGACCTCGGCGGCCTTCACGCCCAGCAGGGTCACGCTGCCCCTGTCGCACCACAGCACGGCGTTGCCCTCCCCGTCGGCGGCAAGCGAGAGGTCGTCCCGCCCGACCCCGTGGAGCCAGAGAAGGCCTGTCCCGCCCGCGCACTGCTCCACGGTGTCGTTGCCCCACTCGCCGCCGAAGGCGAAGACATCATCCCCGCCGCCGCCGTGCAGGGCGTCGTCGCCTGCGCCGCCGACGATGAGGTCATCGCCGCCGGCGCCGACAATCCAGTCGTTGCCTGCATCGCCGAAAAGGGTATTATTGCCCTTGTTCGCCCAGATGACGTCGGAGCCGAGACCGCCTCGGATGGTCAGCCCGCCGCCGATGTACTCGAACCTCTGGCTGGTCAGGTCAACCACGTCGTCCCCCGCGCCCGCGCGAATCTCTCCGATCTGGGCGACGCGCGCCTGCTGCTCATCCAGACTTCCAGGCAGTTCGGAGTAGATGTCATCGACGAACAGGGCGTCGCCGTTGTCGTCGTCGGTGAGGCAGAGGAGGCTGGGGTCCGCCGAGCCTCGGAAAACGTCCGTGATCATGTTCCTGCCCGCCAGCGGGGCGGTCGCTCCCGTGCCCTCCCAGTCATTGAGCGAGCCAGCATGGACCACCTGGTAGTTGCCGCTCCAGGTGTCGTGCACGGCGGCGAAGAACAGATCCTGGTCCCCGTCCCCGTCGGACTGAAGCAGCTGCGGCGACGGTTCGGGCGCGTCGGCGGCGATATCCTCTCCGTTTGCCCACTCAGTGCCTCCGACCGCCTGAACGCGCCACTGGTAGATGCCCTCGGGCAGACGGTAGGAGTCCAGGGAGGTCGTCGGGACGGTCACGCCGAGCAGATGCCCGAATCCGTCCGTCGAGTAGTTGATCACATACTGGTCGGCGTGCTGGACTGGCAACCAGGAGAGTGTCTCCGATGTGCCGACAAGTTCCTCGGGCACGCCGACTTCCTCCATGGACGACCATTCGTAGAAGCCCGTCTCGCTCTGGGAATCCAGGACGTTGCCCGCCAGGTCCCTGATACTTTCGCCGATCTGCAGCCTGTACTCGCCGTCCACGGCCTCGGCGGGGAAGACCAGCTCCAGGCAGCTGCCATCCGTCAGAATCATGGATGTCAGGGCCACCTCCGTGTCATCCTGCGCGAGAATCTTCACGCTGTCCTCCAGAGAGGCGGGATCCACGGCCTCGGAGAAATGCACCCTCAGCGTGATCTCCGTCTCCTCGGGATTCTCCAACGGCTCGACCTCGGTGACGAACGGCCTGCTGACATCGGCCATGAGTTCCGCCCGATAGCCGTCGTCCTCCTCGCCTGACACCTTGTTGAGGTTCTGGTCAAGCGTCCGCCCGTTGACGTTCATTATCGAGCTCGACACCTCCAGCGTGTAGGCCCCGTCGGCGGTCAGCGGCTCGTACTCCAGCGTCAGGCGGTCGAGGTCGATGCTGTAGCCCGTGACCACGACGCCATTGCCGTCCGCATCGGACATGGCGACCATGGATAGCGAGAACGACTCCGCGTCGAGGATGCCCCCGAACCGCAGGGTAATCGACCCGTTGGTCTCCGTCGAGACGAGGCCGTCCCTCAGGCTGTGGTCGATTACCCAGAAGGTGTCCGAGTAGATGAACTCAACCTCGCCGTATTCCGTGACGTTGACGTCGGCGAACCCGATTTTGTCCAGCCTGTCCGCGAAGGCGATCTCGTGGCTCTCGCCAGAGGCGTTGACCGTGACGGTGACATCCGCCAGCGCATCCGCGTCAAATCCCTCCGCGGCGCTCGCCAGCAGGTAGCGCCCGCTTTGCAGGCCGTCCGCGATGTTCAACGTCCATTTCGTGTCGGTGTCCGACAGTGCGCCCGCGTGGTCCGCCGTGACGACGCACGCGTCCGTCACGGCGTTCAGATTGAACGCCAGGCTCAGGGAGTCCGCCGTGATGTCCCCGTAAATCAGCGCGCCGCTGTCGATGGTGAGGATGTTCTCGCCGCCGCCAAGGGCTATTCCGCCAATCACCAGTGCCCCATCGACAATGTGAAGGTCGTCGTCGCTGGCGGTTGCCGTGAAAACGCCGCCGCTCAGCGTTCCGTCCGCGTAGGCATAGCCTGGGAAAGCCTGGAGAGCCAACACTGGGGCGACGTGCATATTGTCGAATCCCTGCGGATGCTCCGTCCCCAGGAAACTGCCGGCCGCGACAATGCCGGATATCGAAATCCTGGAATCGACACTGGTCAGGATGCCATACGCCGCCTGTGCGCCATTGACAAAGAGACGACCAGAAATGTCCGTCGTCACCAATTCGGTCTCGGCCGGCGAGATCTCCTCGCCCGTCAATTCGTCTATGACGGCCTCCTTCACGACAATGGTCTTGTTTCCGATGACTGCATTGGGACCGCTGATAAATGAGGCAATACCTTCATCCGATGAAACGAAGACATCACCGCTGATCTCGCCCGCAATCGTAAACTTGCCACCAGAGGACAATCCAATCGCTTGTCCGCTGGTTGATTTAACCACTATGCCACCGCTGATATTATCGACAATCAGATCCTGGCTGGAGTACATGCCGTAGGCGTCGCCGCCCGTCGCCTCCACGGAGAGACGCCCCGTCACGTCGCCGACCGTCAGGGTGGACGCGCTGGTGGAGTATTGGCTGTGCCCTCTTGAATACAGGCCATAGGCGACGCTGCCGCCCGTGACCGCGATTTCACCCGTGATGTCGCCGAGCGACATGGTGGAGGTAGCGGAACTGTTGTAGTACCAGTTTTCGGCCAGCGAGTACACGCCCGCCGCGGTCCCCGAGGCCGTCACCGTGATATGGCCTCCGACCCCGTCCGCGGTCAGCGTGGAGTAGGTCTGCTGGTAATACCCGTTGCCGTTGGCGCGGGAGAGGACGCCGAAGGCGTCGCCGTCCGTGGACTCGGCGGTGATGGTTCCCGCCAGCCCCGTGAGCGTCAGCGCGTTGCCCGCGCCACCCGTGTAGATGCGCGCGACGGCCGCCGCCTCGCCCGATGCGGTGGCCGTGACCGTCCCCGTGAATTCCGCCAGCGCCAGGGCATTGCCGCCCTGCTCGCCGAAGCCCGCCAGGCCGTAGGCGCTCCCGCCCGTCGCCGTCAGTTTGCCCGAGAGGCCCGACACCGTGCCGACGTCGCCCTCCAGCGCCGTCGCCCTGCCGCTCTCGGCGGTCGCCTCGAACTCGCCTGAAAAGTCGGTCACGGCGAGTTCGTGGGCGCGGACAAGTGTCACGTTCCCGCCGCCCGTCGCCGACAGCGCGAACTCGCCGCCGTAGTCCGCCATGGCGTACTTGCCGTTCGCCGAATAGACGCCGAAGACATTGCCGTTCTCGCCGCCCTTGAGACGGAGGGTGGCGGACGTCGGCGCGGCAAAATCGACGTCGCCCCCCGCGTAGAAGCCATATATGTCGTCGTCGCCCGAGAGGTCCAAGGCGTAGTCGCCAGCCGTCAGGGTTCCGCCCGCATAGAGGCCGTACACCGTTCCCGTGGCGGTGACGTCCATCGCGCCCGACGCGATGTTCCCGACCGTCAGGTTCCGCGCGGCGTGGAGACCGTATGCCTTGCCCGTCGCCGTGACCTCCAGCGCGCCCGACGCCAGGTCGCCCGCAGCCAGGTCCTGGGTTGCAATGCGACAGACCCTATTTTCAAGGGAATACACAATCCACCATCAAAAACATCTGGCATACCCTGAATTGATTTCACGGAAAAAAGATGTATAGTAAAATGACACTCACCGCAGAAGCTTTCTGTTTTTTTACGACGGCTTGTCGGAAGGATAGTCATTGAACGCAGCCACGACAGAATGTCTCGTCATGCGCATAAGGCACACTGACAGATGAATATGCAAATCGAGAATCCCCTCATTCCGATGGCGGCCATCACGGGCCGCCCCACTGGCCAGTTTATCCGCTGGTTCATGGGCGAGTTCCGCCGTGTCGGCATCACCCAGTTCTTGCTTTATCCGCGTTCCGGCTGCGAACTGGAGTATCTCTCCGAGGAGTGGTTTCAGGCAGTGCAGCATGTCCTTGACGCAGCCCAGGAACACGGCTATACCTCCATCTGGCTCTATGACGAATTCAATTGGCCCAGCGGACAATGCGGCGGACGTGTCATGGCCGCCTCCCCCGACTACGCGCTGCACTACCTGCGAGCCAGCTTTGACGTCTCCACCCAGAAGGCGAACTTCTCGGTGGAACCCCTCCCGAAATATCCCAATCTGCTGAATCCGGACGCAGTGGACTACTTCATCCAAACCACCCACGAAGAATATGCCCGGCGCTTCGGCAAGTATTTTGGAACCCTCATCAAAGGCATCTTCTCCGACGAGCCTTCCATGGGCTATTACTGGGGACAACTAGAACGGGACAGCATGACCGAGGTCCGTCTGGCCTGGTATCCTGAGTTCGAGGAAGAGTATCGCCAATTCACGGGGCGCGGTCTGCGCGACGACCTACTCGCGCATTTCACAGGAAAACAGCCGTGGGCCTACCGTGAAGCCAGCGACCTTCTGGCTGGGAAACGCTTCCGCGCCGTGTTCTTTGACCGCGTGCGCCGCTGGTGCGATGCGCATCGGCTTCTGATGACGGGGCATCTGATGGGTGAAAACCGCGGGGCCGCGCTGCGCTACAACGGCGACCCTCTCCTGGCCAACGCAGGATTCTCCCTGCCAGGCATGGATGAAATCAACACCAATGTCACCATGCACCGCACCGAATGGCAGACCCTGGGCACCGTGGAATATGGAGCCAGAGTGCGTCAAAACGGAGCCTTGGCGGAACTCTTCGCGCTGGGTCCCTCGACCATGGGCCCCGCCTACTATCGACAGATGATTTGGCTGACTTCGCTTTTCGGGGTTGACCACTATCTGCTGGCGGTCTCCCAATTCCGTTCCGAGGGCAATATCCACAAAGTCAACTGGTACAACCCCACATCCCCCGCGCAAACCTGGTTCGAACACTATGACCTGCTGGGAGATGAGGCGAAAAAGGCGGCCTGCTTCGCCCGCAAGGAGCGCGTGGCCGAGATTGAGATTCGCTATGCGAACCACTCGCCGCTGCAACTCGACCTGCTGGAACTGCTGGTGCGCCTCCAGTTCTCCTGGCACTTCCTGCGCATGGCGGATGAATCGTCGCCAAATTCCATTGCCGTGCTGACGGCCTTGCCGAATGGCACGCTCATGGATGAGCGCAGCGCCACTGTCTTCATGGACCTTGAACAACTGGCCGATTGGCTGCAGCGGTGTCTCCCCCCGAGCCAGCGCGTATTTGCCCATGGCTGGATACAGGCGGAGGATGTGCTCCTGCAGAAATACTGTGATGGCTCCTGCGTGATTCTTGATTTGCGCGAACCCACCGCAGGTCCACGCCAACTTTATCTGCGCCAGGCGGACAGCAGCGAGAGCATCCCATTTACGCTGGAGGCCGGCGGAGTCCAGACCTTTGAGGTGAACAGCCGTCCTGCAACCCAAACAGTATTCCCAGACCGCGAACTCCAACCTGCCTACTGGGAACTGCCTCCCTCCCCCTGGCGCTTGCAGGGACTTGACCGCCAGTGCCACCTTTGCCCTGAGTTCGATGGAGAAAACCGCCTGAGACTGACGGTGGCGCCAGGGCTCCAGCCCATGCGCGCGCTGCTGCGGAACTATGGTTCTCCAGCATTTGCCTGTCTGGACGGGCAGCCGCTGAAGGCAAGCCAGCCGTGCGCTGGCTTGCCGCAGGGGCTGAATGAACTCTATCTGCGCAGTCAGGATGTGCCTTTGGAGCCAGGCGAACATCTGCTGGAGTTAGCCGAGCCAATCCACGAGTATCCTTTTTTGCCAGGCGTCTTCCTGCAAGGAGAGATGGCGGTGACGCTGACCGAGGCTGGCCGAATGACGCTGGCCCCACTGCCAACGTCCATCACCAACGGGTCGCTCATTGGCCAGGGCCTGCGCAACTATGTCGGCAAAGCCGCCATAGCCCGCGAGGTGGAGGTTCCCATGGATGCGGCGTGCCTGCGTCTGGAGACGGGCGCCAACGTCGCGTCGGTCACGCTGGGCGGACAGCCGCTTGGCGTGCGCTGCTGGGCTCCCTACGAGTGGCCAGTGCCCGCAGAGCAGCGAGGCAAGACCGTGACGCTCGCCATTACCCTGGAGTGTCCCGTCGGCTACCTTTTTGGCTGGGAGCGTCTCCGCTATCAGGACTGGGCGCGTTCCCGCGAGATTTGCGCACCAGGCATCTACCATGCCTGGTGGACAAAGCAGGCGTAAGCCACGCTTGCTCCACCAGGCCGTCCTTTCGCTCGTCAGCCAGGTCACAGTGTCCAGAAGGACACCTCCTGAGGCTTGCGCGTCACCCATTTGCCGCAGGTGAAATCGGGGACGGGCACGGGGAGGCCGCCCATCGCCACGGACTGTTCGGAGAGCGCGGTGATGCTCATCCAGACGGCGGTGTCGTAGATGTCAATGGGGAATTCGGTGCCATTGGCGATTGCCCTGCTGAAATTCCGCAGGGCGAGGGCGTCCATGCCGCCGTGGCCGCCGATGGGGTTCTTCCTGAATTCCTGCCAGATGGGGTGGTCGTATTTCTCGTAGAATTTTTCAACAGGGTCCCAGCAATGTTCCAGATACGGGTTTCCCGCCACGTCGATGTTGCGTTCCGTGGTGCTGATCCCGTTGATGAAAATGCCATTGTCCTCCATCCAGATGCCATTGGTTCCCTGAACCATGCCGCGCCGCGAGTAGGGATGCGGAGCGGACACGCTATGGGAGAGCATCACCGTCTCGCCATTGGCGCATTTGATGATGGTCGTGGTCACGTCACCGCAATTGAAATGGCAATTCCCCTTGGTGACCAAATCCATTGACCGCGACTTGGAGCTGACGGAGCACAGACTGACAAACCGGTTTCCGCGATTGATGTTCAGGATCTTGGCGATGGGGCCGATGCCATGCGTGGGATAGAGGTCGCCGTTCCTTTTCATGTTATGCCAGCCACGCTCGGAGACTGGCCCGTCCTCGTTGGCAAACTCCCAGGAGATGTCGTGCCAATAGCCGCACTCGCAGTGGAGCAGTTCGCCGAACAGCCCCAGACGCGCCATGTTCAAGGCCAGGAGTTCCTGGCGTCCCCAGCAGACATTCTCCAGCATCATGGCATTGGCGTGGTGCGCCTCCGCCTGACGGACGAGTTCCCAGAGTTCTTCGCATCCCGTGGCGCCGCCGACTTCCATCGCCACGGCCTTCCCCGCCTTGACGGCCTGGATCGCCAGTGTGAGATGCGCATTCCAGGACGTGGGAATCAACACCCCGTCCACCTCTGGCAGAGCCAGAAGTTCATCGCTGTCGAGGAAGGTCTTCGGGAAAACGCTCTCCTTGGCGAGTCATTGCTTCATGGCTTCGAGACGTCCGGCGTCCAGATCGCAGATGGCAACAATCTCGATTTCATCCCTCAGCATCAGGAGCGTGGCGGTCAAGGTCTCCCCGCGTGGCCCCAGTCCAATGAGTCCGATGCGGACTTTTGAATCGCTCATTTTATCCATGGTTGCATCCTTTGTTTGGAAACGGTTCGGTTGTTTTCCGTCATTGTTCATTCCAGCCGATGGGCTTTCAGCCTTTCATCCTGGCGCCGCCCAGCAGGTTTTGGAGCTGAAGGCGGATTTCCCTGATGTCGGCCTGGTCAAAGACCGCATTGAACCTTTCGCAGAGGTCAGTGTACAAGTCAGTGGCGGTATTGAGGAAGGCTCCAGCCTCCAGGTCGCCGGCGGTGCGTTCCCGACGCACGTCAATGTCGGGTATCTGGCAGACCAGTTCCCCCGTGGACTGATGGTGGAGCAGATTGTCCAGGCGGCATTGCTGGACATTGGCCAGGCGGATGGCGATGCGCAGCAGGGACTCCTGGTGGTTCAACTGGCAGAAGAACTGCCCAGCCATGGCGGTCGAAAGACCGCAGTACAGCAGCAAGTCCGGCGACGAAATCCCCTGAGGCCTGGAGGCCAAAGGCAAGGCGCAGTAGAACAGACCGCCGAGGAAATACTCCCAGCAGCAGACAATCCCGCCCTGCCTGGTGGACTGAACGCCCCACAGGGACTCGTTGCCCGCGCAGATTTCGTTGGTCAGGCCTGTCCGGCGCGCCTCCGCCAGCCTTGACTGAGGCAGTGCGGCGAGGGCACGGCGGGCGTCGGTGAGCGTGTCGCCCTTGAAAATCGCCTTGGGCATGACCGACAGTTCGAAGAGCGGTGCGGTGCGGAACACATCGCCTGGCAGCCGCGCTCGGGCGTTGCGCCGCGCCCGTTCCAGCAGGGAGGGGAACACCGCCGTGTCCTGCTGGTCGGCCTGGCGGTCTTCATAGAGAATCCCGCGGAGCATGCGCCCAAGCATCTGCCGCTGGTTGCGCAGGGCGCGCTGGATGAGGGAATGCAGTTCCGAGGCGCGCACCGCCACCCGTGAACGGGCGTCCGGCGTGCGGATGTAGAAGGCACCGCGCTGAAGTTCGCTCTCGCAGGTCTCGCCGCAGACATGGGGCAGTTCGCGGAAGGGATAGACCACCAGCACGACATAGCGCCTGCCGTCCAGCACGGGGCGCACGATGTCCAGGGAGACAGCAGGGTCGGCGTAGCGGTTGATGGTCTGCCCGACCTTGCTGGGGTCAAAGGAGGCGGCCTGCGCCTCGGTCATCCCCACGTAACGGGTGGGGTTGCCGTTCTCGTCCTCCAGCACGCCCACGACCACATAGCCGCCCTGGGTGTTGGCAAGGGCGATGGCGTGTCGGGCGAACTTGGCGCGTCCGACCCGTCCAATGGCATCCCAATCCTGCGGACCCTTGAAGTCGATTTGCTGGTTTTCCAGTCCGCACTGGATGATGGGAGCCCAATCCTCTGGTTCGGCGGTGACAATCATGGGGCGCTCCTGACGTTTTGATGGAGGGTGACTTGCTACAATATAGCGCAAAAAACACGGAATGCGACTGGCAAATTGGAAATCGGCGCAAAATGGGTTATGTTTTTAGGGTTTTTTCACCCGGAATCCCCTAACCCCACAAACTGCCGCAATGCTTCTTCCCCAAAACATGACCGTGGCGATGGATGACGTCACCTCGCTGGACTTCACCGTGAAGCGAGTCGGTACGCCGACGCTTGAGTCGCACCTGACCGATGTGATTTTCACTGACGAGGACGAGACCGTCTCCTACTATGCCGCGCCTGACGTCAACCAGCAGCTGCTACAGCAGGGCAAGAAGATCCCCGCCTTCGTGGCAGCGGGTCCGCGCAAACTGATTTACCACGACGCCCAATGGACACGAGCCGCCATCGTCACCTGCGGCGGCATCTGTCCAGGCCTGAACGACGTCATCAAGGCTCTGGTCAACACGCTGTACTACACCTACGGCGTGGACAACATCTTCGGCATCCAGTACGGCTACAGCGGACTGGTGCCTGGAAACTACAAGCCCATGGAACTGACCCCCGACATCGTGGATGACATCAACATGGCGGGCGGCACCATCCTCTCCTCCTCCCGAGGAAAACAGGACCCCGAGGAAATGGTCAAGATGCTGGACAGGCTCCACATCAACATCCTGTTCACCATCGGAGGGGACGGCACCCAGCGCGGCGCACACGCCATCGCCGAGGAAATCCGCAAGCGCAATCTGGCCATCAGCGTGGTCGGCATTCCCAAGACCATCGACAACGACCTGAATTTCATGGACAAGACCTTCGGATTCGAGACGGCTGTCCAGAACGCCGCACCCATCATCACCTGCGCCCACAACGAGGCGAAGGGATGCCGAAACGGAATCGGGCTGGTGCGCCTGATGGGGCGTGACTCGGGCTTTGTGGCAGCCTACGCCACCCTCGCCAACTCCCTGGTCAACTTCTGCCTGATCCCCGAAGTTCCGTTCGCACTGATGGGGGAGCATGGCTTTCTCCCTGCCATTGAACGCCGTCTTGACGCGCGCCACCACGCCGTGGTGGTGGTCGCGGAAGGCGCAGGGCAGAATTTCTTCATGGGGGAGGCGGCCACCGACAAATCAGGCAACAAATTGCACAATGACATCGGCATTTTCCTGAAGGAGCGCATCCTGGATTACTTCCAGGCATGCGGCAAGGAGGTCAGCGTCAAGTACTTCGACCCGAGCTACAACATCCGCAGCACTCCTGCCAACGCGATGGACTCGGTGTTCTGCCTGCTGCTGGCGCAGCATGCCGTCCATGCAGCCATGGCAGGGATGACGGACATTCTGGTGGCGCGCTGGAACGGCTATTTCACATACGTTCCGATTGAGCTGGCGACCGTCTGCCGCCGCAAGATTGACCCGCATGGCACCTTGTGGCAGAGTGTGCTGCTCTCCACCCGCGAAGACCGCTACTGGAGGTAGGAGGCCATGCCCTCATCCACCACCAGCCATGTGTGCGATTTGAACGAGGCGCAGGCCGACTCTCTGCGTTCACTTCTGGCGGAGCGCGGATGGGAGTTCTCCACGCCGCCTCCCTACGCCCGCTGGCGAGCCAAGAAGGCCAAGGTCAATGTCGTGGCCTACGAGTCGGGCAAGACCACCGTCCAAGGCAAGGGGACGGATGAGTTTGTGCGCTTCACCCTGGAGCCTGAAATCCTCAAGCAGTTCCGCTATGGCTACGAGTCCCAGCTCGCCGAACTCGAAACGCCCGACATGTTCCTGCCCCACGCCGGCATTGACGAGAGCGGGAAAGGCGACTATTTTGGCCCTCTCGTGGTGGCGTGCTGCTATACGGACGGCAATTCCGCGAAAATCCTGCTGGAGGCGGGCGTGGCGGACTCCAAGACCATCAAGAACGACGCGAAAATGCTTCAGCTCGACGAGGTGATCCGCAAGACCTGCCCCGGTCAGTTTGCCCTGGTGACGGTCGGCCCTGAGGCGTATAACCGGCTGTATGACTCCTTTGGCAACCTGAATCGTCTGCTCGCCTGGGGACATGCGAAGGCGCTGGAGAAGCTGCTCGAACTGGTGCCGGATTGCCCGCGAGCCATTGACGACCAGTTCGCCGCCTCCAAAAGCACAGTGGAGAATGCCTTGCAGGAGCGTGGGCGGCGCATCATTCTGGAGCAGCATCCCAAGGCGGAGGCGGATGTGGCGGTGGCGGCGGCCTCGATTCTGGCGCGCGCGGAGTTTGTTCGGCACCTCAAGCGCCTGGGGGATTCCATCAGCGTGCTGCTGCCCCGGGGCGGCGGCCCCGCCGTCAAGCAGACGGCGCGGCAACTAGCCTCCAGCGGCGGCGAAGCGCTGTTACGTCGCCTGGCCAAGATTCATTTCAGCATCACCGCAGGACTGGGAATGACTCCTTGACCATTCCGCGGATTTTCAGCAGCTTGCAGGGGCCTGGCCGGATTGGCGTTTCTTGAACAGCAGGAAGATGAGGGCTGCGGCAATGACCAGCAGGATGATCGCCAGGACTGGACGATAGACAATCCAGGCAATGGCCACCGTGACCAGGGTGCATGGCGCGGCGATGAGGAACGAGACCAGGCCAGTGCCGATGCGCATGACGCTGCCCAGGAACGGGAGCACGTCCGCCAGGACATCCAATGGGCCGAGAACCATGCGGAGACCGCCGTACATCACGAGGAAGCCGATGAGACGGAGCAGCCATGTCATCATCTTGTTGCCCTTTTCCGCGCTCTGGAACATCTCCTCGGCGGAACGGACTCCACTGGACAGCATTTGAATGCTGCCAGTCGGCGTGACATAGGCGGCCAGCGAGTTGCCCACCTGCTGCGCGATGATGCTGACATCCGTTTACTGCGGGACAATCAGAAAAGTGACCCGCATGTCCCCGACCACGGGGGCGCGTGTCGCGCTTGTGCCCGTCACGGCAGTCGCCACCTGCGTCCCCGTCTGCGCGGCTGCCTGACTCACCGCGTCCTGGGTCTTGGTCACGACTGCATTCACGACGGCCTCGACGGTCTGCGCAACGTTGGCGGCGCGGGGAGCGCAGCCAGTCGGCACGCCCTGCGCATTGGCGGCTGCCAGATAGTAGCCGGAGCCGTCAATCAGGCGATAGGCGTTGGGAAAGGCAGTCAGGACCGGCGCGGCGGACGCTTCGTCAAAGGTGAGCCTTTGACTTCCGGAGATGGAGGAGATCATGCTCTCCGGAATGCTGAAGGCCCCGACTGTGACGTTTTTGGCGCTGTAATTCTCCTCCTTGAAGGGCATGGGAGGATTCTGGTGCCCCTGCGGGATGTTGAATTGGGACGAGTCGATGGCGTTGGCCGCCCACTGCGTGGCATAGGTGTAAGTGGTGGTCCTCTGCTCGGAGCCGCCCACCTTCTTTTCCGTTTTGGTGGTGGAGCCTTCCACCCATTGGAACATCTCCACCTTGCGGACCAGCTTGATGGCATTGGCGCTGACCTGGAACACCATGTCGTTCAAGACGTCGGCGGTGACGGTCTTGCCCGTGAAATGCACAAGTTTATCCTGGTTGGCGGGGTCAACCTTGTCAGCCGAAACCGAGATGACGGACTTGGCGCCCGTCTGCAAGGTCTTTTGGCGACGAACCGCGCGCCCCTCGTTCCAGAACAAAAGGGGGAACGCGACAATGAACAAAAGCAAACCGCCCCCGATTCCCTTGATGGAACCGCCGATGCGGGAAAAATAGCCTTGCGAGGTGACGACTGTATTACTGTCTGGCATGAAGGTCTCCTGGGTTGATGGGGATTGCCGCGGCAAATTGTGTCGCCACAGCGCCGCGCAGACTTTGACACATGATAAGATACACCTTCAGAGCGCATTTGGCAAGAGAGAGCGCTTTTTTTTCAGTTTCCGCGTTTGCGCGGATTGGGGTGCAGTATATATTAATTGGCGGCGGCAACCGACAGTCGGCGGCGGGGACGAAACCGGCGGCGGGGACGAAACCGGCGGCGGGGACGCCGCCGCTACAGGAGACCCGAATATGCAACAATCGAACAACATGCTTCAATGTTTTTTCTGCGTGAACAGCGCCTCCTCCTGGTGGTGCATGGTGGGCGCCTTGCTCATCTGCGCGGAGTTTGTGGTTCCCGGCTTCATCATCTTCTTCTTTGGACTGGGAGCGTTGCTGACGGGCCCGCTGCTCACCTTCTGTCCCCTGCCCTCCTGGGCGCAGTTCGTCATATTCTCCTTCTCATCGCTGGTGTTTTTGCTGTGCTTCCGCCGTTTCATGCCCAACATCTTCGGCGGAAGGACCAAAAACACCTCCATGGCGGAGGAGGAGTTCGAATACGCCGGAGAGCCCGCCACGGTGACGGAGGACATCCCAGCCGGCGGACGGGGGGAGGTCAGTTTCCACGGCTCCGCCTGGACCGCCGTCTCGGAGACTCCGCGCCATGCAGGGGAGACGGTGACCGTCGTCAAGCGGGAAAACCTGATTCTTCACGTGAAATGACGCCACAGTTCTAACCATCAAGGAGTATACAATGTCACAGTTAGCGCCTGTTTTAGTCGTCCTTGCCTTCATCATCATCGTCGCCTTGAGCAAATCCATCTACATCGTGCCGCAGAAAAGCGCGTACATCGTGGAACGGCTGGGACGGTACAGCTGCACGTTGAACGCAGGATTCCACTTCCTGTTCCCGTTCATTGAAACGGTTCGCTACAAGATGAACCTGAAGGAGGCGGTCATCGACATCCCGCCGCAGCAGTGCATCACCAAGGACAACATCATGGTGTCGATTGACGGCATTCTCTATCTTCAGGTGATGGACCCCGTGAAGGCCTCGTATGGCATTGACAACTACCTCTTCGCCTGTGCCCAGCTCGCGCAGACGACACTCCGCTCCGAGGTCGGAAAACTGGAACTTGACCGCACCTTCGAGGAGCGCAACTCCATCAACTCCGCCATCTGCAAAGAGGTGGACGCGGCCTCCGACCCCTGGGGCGTGAAAATCACCCGCTATGAAATCAAGACCATCACTCCGCCGCACTCGGTGCTGGACGCCATGGAGAAGCAGATGCGCGCCGAGCGCGAAAAGCGCGCGGCCATCGCCGAGTCCGAAGGCGAGCGCGAGTCAAAAATCAACCGCGCCGAAGGTGACAAGCAGGAGGCCATCCGCAAATCCGAAGGCGAGAAGGCGCGCCGCATCAACGAGGCGGAAGGCCGTGCCGCGGAGATTCGACTGGTCGCCGAGGCCACCGCCAAAGGACTGGAGAGCATTGCCGAAACCCTGAGCACCAAGTCCGGCGCGCACGAGGCGCTGAGCCTCCGCATTGCGGAGCAGTACATAGCGGAATTCGGCAAACTCGCCAAGAGCGGAAACACGCTGGTGATTCCCGCCGACGTCGCCAACATCGCCTCCATGGTCAAGGTCGCCACCACGGCATTGCAGAACAGCGGCGCAGCGGGAGTCACTCCGCCTCCTCTGGCCCCGCGTCGATGATTTTTCCTTTGCGTCGGCGGGACGCCGCCGCCACGCACCCCGGCGGCGGGACGCCGCC
>JAFRLP010000405.1 GCA_017431185.1 Victivallales bacterium
ATGCCTCAAGGCGTCTTGCGTTGCTGGCCACCGTGTCACTGCGCTCACCGCAGACTATTTTCCAGAGTTCAGGCAGATCCGCATCCATTTCGGACACCCTTTGGATAGTCGCCTCGATCAACGCCTCCGCCTGCCGTTGGAATGCGTCGATTGCAACAGACTTGACCGCATCAAGCTTTCCAATGTAGTTGACGGACTGGAGGGGGGTAGGGATGACATCAGACCAGATGTTGATGTACTCGCCGTCAGAGGCGAAAAGGATTTTCGGCCAGACGTACCCATGATTCGCCGCACCAAGCTCATGGGCGACACGCCAGTCATAGTCTGGCCTCCTGTCATCAACGACCAGAAGCTCCTCCTCCAGCCGCCACCAATAATAGGCGAACCACCTTGCAAGCGGATACGTCGAGACGATGATGGTGTCCTGAACGCTCCCTGTCCATCCATTGACGTTCTGAGTAAGGCATATCCCGTCAACGTCTATGGAGAGACTGGCAGTGGTACTTCTGAGGATGGCATCCATGTCGTCCGAGACGACCCAATTGGCTGTCATTCTGAAATCAGACATTCTGAGGACCTCCATTTTTCAAGAATCATTTCATACATTGGATCTGTCGGTGACAGGGGGTATCCACGTTTCTATGTCTCAACATAAGCCACCCCCTACGCCTGATTGAATGTTACGCTCTCTACGGTTCCTCTGATAATATATCCTATATTTCGTGAAATACACTCAGATACAGTGAAAAAAAATGCCGAAAAAAATGCCCAAGAACTGGGAATTATAAGTCCTCATGAATACCCGCTCAACACTTCTCCTGGCATTCGGCATTGAAAACCGCCATTGTCAGGCTACATTATAGACAGCGGAAAAACCGGGAGGATTGATGAACCTAAAACAGGAGCGCAAAGAGATGAGACGATTCAACATCGCAGGAAACTGCCAGGAGGACAAACATTATATGCTACCGCCTCTGCCCCGCATTCCCCAAGCCTGGGATTTGGTGCAAAACGAAGAATATTTCGTGCTTCATGCACCACGTCAGTCCGGCAAGACCACCGCACTGCTGGCACTGTGCGACGAACTGAACCTACAAGGAAAATACCATGCCGTGTACTGCACACTCAAGAAAGTGCCCATCGATTCGGAATGCATGGAGGGCATCATGGATGCCACCAATCGAATCTGGTTATCCTCCCAACAACTGCTTTTGGAAAGAGGATTGCCTGACATCCGCCCAGATGCCACCCTCCGCACATCCACCCTTCAAATCTATCTTACAGAACTATGCCGAAAACTGGATAAGCCATTGGTTCTGCTTTTGGACGATGTGGATGCGCTGACAGGCTACAGCCAAATCTCACTGCTCAGCCAACTGCGCTCGGGTTTTGCTAGCCGTGAAGATGTGCCTTTCCCCGCATCCGTGGTCCTGGCAGGCTCACGTGACATCAGCAACTACCGTCTGTGCCTCCCTCCTGACAGTGAGTTGTTGGAAAGAGTTCCTCCCTTCAACATCATAGCGGCAAAATTGACGCTCGCCACCTTCACGCCAGAGCAGATCGCCGCGCTTTACGCCCAGCACACCGCCGAGACTGGCCAGCGGTTCCAGGACGGCGCGCTGGAGCGGGTGTACCACTGGACTGGCGGGCAGCCCTGGCTTGTCAACGCCGTCGCCCGCGAATGCGTCGAGGAAATCTGCCGCAATGACTTCACACGGGAAATAACCCCCGACCTGGTTGACCAGGCGGCCTAAGCCATCATCCTCCGCCGTGACATCCACATCGACAGTCTGCTGGCACGGCTCCGCGAACCCAGGGTCCAGCGCATCATCCAGCCCGTCATCACTGGCGGGGGCTTCTTCGGCGACGAACTGGACGACGACCTGAACTACGTCATCGACATGGGCCTGCTTACCCCGACGCGCCCCTACCGCCCCGCCAACAGAATGTACGCCGAGGTGTTCCTGCGCACCCTATCCGCGGACTACCAGCAAGGCGTCCGCGACGAGGCCATCTCCCCCGACTAGGCCAGACCTGACGGACTGGACATGAACGCGCTGCTGCGGGGCTTCCAGCAGTTCTGGCGCGAAAACTCCGAAATCTACACCAGCCAGGCAAAGAACTACACGGAGGCGCTCCCCCATCTGGTGCTGATGGGCTTCCTCCAGCGCGTCGTCAACGGAGG
>JAFRLP010000406.1 GCA_017431185.1 Victivallales bacterium
AGTCCGCCAGGTCGCGTCCGTACGCCTCGACGGTCTTCGCCGAGCACCCGCGTTCGATGCGCATGTGGGTCAGATAATCTTGCGTCAATAGGTCCACAGAACCAGCCCTTCTCTTCAAGGAACATATTAGCACAGCGGGAAAAAGCTCCCCCGTCCTTCAGAAAAACGCAATCGCTTGGGGTTATAATCCATCCGTCATACAACATCGGGAGTCGGGGGCTTCGGCATGCGCATTGGTTTCGACAGCGAAAAGTACATCACCCTGCAGGCAGAACGCATCCGCCAGCGCATCAAGGAGGGACGCTGGGAACTCCAGGGCGGAACCTGGGTAGAGATGGACTGCAACATCCCCTGCGGCGAGTCACTCGTCAGACAATTCCTCCACGGCAAGAATTTCTATCGGGACGAATTCGGGATCGAGGTGCGCAACCTCTGGCTTCCGGACACCTTCGGCTACAACGGCAATCTGCCGCAAATCATGAAACTCTGCCGCTGCGACTATTTCGTCACCAACAAAATGGCGTGGAATGACACCAACAGGATACCGTCGCACGCCTTCAATTGGGTCGGCATTGACGGGACCTCGGTCATGGCCTTCCTCACCCCGGAGGGAAACTACAACGCACCGATGACCCCTGCGTTCCTCAACCAGGGCGCCAGCCGGTTCTCCTGTCCGGAAATCCTGCCGGGATTCCTCTCGCTTTATGGCATCGGAGACGGCGGCGGCGGCCCTGCGGAGGAATATGTGGAGCGGGCACTGCGCTGCGCCAATCTGGAGGGATGCCCCAAGGTCAGGCTGGAACGCGCCCAACAATTCCTCGACACGCTGCCCAGACACCGTGACCAACTGCCATCCTGGCATGGCGACCTCTACCTGGAAAACCACCGTGGCACTCTCACCACCCATGCCGACATCAAGAGGGCGCACCGCCGCTGCGAGGAACTGCTGCTCCAGACCGAGACCCTCCATGTACTTCTCCGCAGCCAGGCTCCCTACCCACGCGAGACTCTAGAAGGTCTCTGGAAGAAACTGATGCTCAACCAATTCCACGACATCCTGCCAGGCTCAGCCATTCCCGAAGTCTATGAGAGCGCACGGCGGGACTTGCAGGATATCCAGAACAAATGCCAGGCACTCTGCGACAAACTAGGATTCGCAAAGGACACCCAAAACGTCACCTATTTCAATACTCTAGGCTGTGGCGGAAATTTCCTCCTGGAACTCCCGCCAGGCTGGACGGGACTCAAAAACAACAAATGCCAGCAAACCCCCGAAGGGCGCATCTTCTGCATCGGCAATTTCTCGCCTCTCGGACGCGAACTCTATCGGCGCAGCGACAAAGCCAAACCCATGAAAATGACCGTTGACGATGGCTTGGACAACAATGGCCACATCGTTCTGCACTGCAACTATCGAACCGCCTGTTTTGACCCGAACAGCGGACGTCTGCTGACGGTGTATGACATCCTCGATCCCGCACCCAGCACCTTTGACGGCAACTGCTTTGCCCTGTATCGGGACTACCCGACCTGCCACGACGCCTGGAATGTGGAGCCGTTCTACAAAGGCGAGCGCCTGCCATTGCAGCAACGGCTGCTCAGCCATTCCGTGCGGACAGGCCCGTTGTTCAGCGAACTGGTCATGGAGATTGCGCTTGGCGACCTGCGCATCCGCCAGACCGTGCGCATCTGCCGCGACTGCGCGCCCGTCTATTTCCACACGCAGGTGGAAAATTGGCGCCAAGACCACCGCATGCTGCGGGTCAGTTTCCGCAAGGACGGCCTCACCAATCCCGTGGCCACCTGCTCCACGCCATTCGGGGCAATCGAGCAGCCCACACACGCCAACACCAGTTGGGAGGAGGCGAGATTCGAGGTGCCCATGCAGCAATGGGTGGACGTCTCCGAAAAAGACGACACCAATGGCTTCGCCATCCTGAACGACAGCAAGTACGGCGTGTCTGTCCAGGACGGAGCAGTGGACATTGACCTGCTTCGCGCCCCGACCTATCCCGACCCCACGGCAGACCGCGGCTCCCATGAGTTCACCTTCGCCCTGATGAATCATGTGGGATACGAATACCGCAGGTCAGAGGTCACCACTTGGGCCAAGGCGCTGAACCGCCCGCCCGTCATGCTCTGGGGAGACGCGCCCGCCCATGCCTGGAAATTGCCGCTGGATTTTCCCACGCTAGGGCTGAACTTCTATGTCGAGGCACTCAAGAAGGCCGAAAAAGGCGAGGACATCATCTTCCGTGTCGCAGAACAGCTCGGACAGGCGGAAACGCTGCAATTCATTGCCGACTCCAAAGTCGCCTCCGTCACGGAATGCGACATGCTCGAATGGGAGGATTTGAACAGCCTGGCCAAAATGCGTCATGCGATGCAGCAGAACGGAGAGGCCAAGTTTAACTACAAGATTCCCTTCCATCCCTACGAAATCAAGACCTTCCGTGTGCGGATGAAAAAATGACCCGTGCCCTGAGCATCGAACACATCCTCCTTTTCCTGCTGATTCTGACGGCGGGCCTCCATTGCCGCGCCACTTGGCGACGCTGGCACGTTCTTCGCCAATTGCCCAATTGGCGCGGTGGCGCAGCGCTGCTGCTCGCCTTGGCCTGCGTCATCGGGGCCTTGTGGTGCGTGACCATGGCCTATGTCCGTACACCGCCCCCCCCACCGCGCATCGCCTGCCTTCTGGACTGCTCCGCCAGCATGGCGGCAAAATCCGGCTCCCTGACCAGGCTGGCCGTGGGGAAGCAGGTGTTGGCGCAAGTGGCGCGCGCCTTTCCCCAGGCGGAATTGGCGCTGGTCACATTCGCGGCCTCCACGCTGGTTGACTTTCCCTTCAGCAACGACCACGGCGCGTTTCACGAAGCGCTGGCCTCTGCGGGCGTGGATAACGTCCTTCTGCCTGGAAGTTCACCGGCCCTGGCCATTCGCCAGGCCGAATCCCTTGGAGCCACGGCGATGGTGATTTGCACCGACGGAGAGGCCACCGTCCCCGCCGCCCCTGGCATCTGGAGCAGCCGCCACACGCCGTTGGCTCTGGTGACCTGCGGGGACTCTCCCGCCCCCATCCCCAACGGAGACACTTTCTTTCAAGCCCCCGGCACTGGGCAGACAGCCGTCAGCACACCAGGCAGTCTGCTGCCAGAGGCCAGCCTCTCCTCTGCGCCCGTCATCCAACTGGCCCCCAAGGACTCATCGGCCTTGCGGTCTTTTCTCCTGGAGGCGCTTGGAAGCCCAGCGGCCAGAGGCCATTGGATATGCCTGGCCCTGCTTCTGCTGCTAGGTGTTCTACTGGCCCCGCAGCTGCCCCGTCTGTTTCACCTCCGTCAAGCCAGCCTTCCGCTCATTCTGGCACTTTGCACGTTTCTTGCCCTCCCCTGCCGTTCCGCATCCCCCCTGCCAATCCCCGATTCCGCGTTGCCCGCCCGACTAGCCACAATGCGGAATGAGTTGAGAAACGCCACCCTGGCTCCCCAAAAGCGCGCCTTTCTCCTGTCCAACCTTTCGGCCATATTATGCCGTCAGGCGCAACTCGTGCCCCATGCAGAGACCATCCAGGAGGCATTGGCTGCCTCACGTGAGGCGCTTCGGCTGCAACCAGGTCTTCCTTCCGCCTGCAACAATCTGGCGCTGGCGCTACGCCTGGAATCAACGCTGGCGACGGTCGGCACGGCCTCCCCTCCTAACGCCACGGGCCCCCCCAAAAAAAATAACGCGGCCCCCCCCCAGCCGTCCTCCCGTTCCCAGCCGAATATCCCCCCCGCCACTCCTCACCAGTCGGGGAATCCCCATGAGACATTGACAAGCCAGCCGACATCCTTCGGCTCCTGGCGGGAACTGCAAGAGAAAAAGGCCAAACGAAACCTGCGCGCCTCGCCCACCACCCGTCCGTGGTGAGCGGACGTTTGCGTCACTGTCCCTGGACTAACCAGTCCCGAATCTCCACCGTACCTGTTGCGTGGCAGTTATACAGGAAGAACAGGCCGTTGCCCTGGCTGGCGGGCGGGAACGTCACTTTTCCCTCCACATCGTGCCACTGTCCGTCAATCGGAATGTTTTCGCCCAGCCAAAGTATTTCGTGGAGGGCGCCATTGTCCCCACGCCAGGCGACCACGCCCCGATGATACATTGTCTCCACTGCCAGAGGGGCGACCTTGCGCATACGGAAGGCAATCCGGCAGGGCTGGCCAGCCTTGACTGCAAAGGGGAAATTCCGACCTTGGAATTTGCCGTTGCCCGTCAAGGAAAACACTTCACTGCCCCAGGGAGTCGTGGCATTGCACTTTGTCACCGTGAAATTGCGTATCTGAAGGGTACCCTTGGCATGGCAGTTGTAGAGGCAGAAGAAATGAGCGCCCTTCAGGGAAGGAGTGGATATGGTGGAGTCGATGGCGTGCCATTTTCCGTCCACAGGCAGTTTCTCGCCCAAATGGCCATATTCGATGACCCGGTTGGCCCCCAAGTCAACCATCGTCACCCCGCGATGTTCAATGGGATTCGGGCTGAGTTCCCCCTCCTTGCGCATCTCCAGCGTGAAGCGATAGGCGGTTGCGGGCGCAAGCCGAAGCCCTATTTTCCGATAGGCGAAAGCCTCATTGCCCAGCAACGTCGCCACGCCATCCTCCCCAAGATTGACCTGGATGACCGATGGACAATCCTCCTCCTGCGCATCCGTCGCCTTCACAGTCACCTCCGCAGGTCCAATCGTGACGGGGGGCGCAGGTGACAATTTCCGCAGATGGACATCCCGCACCATGACCTGACAGCCCCCCTGCTCGTCATTGAGCAGAAGGTAACATTCGCCCGTCGCGTCCTTGGGCAGCGCAAAGGCTGACGCGCAGACATGCTCCTCCCCGTCAACAGGCACAGAGTCAGCGAAGACTGCCAGTTGGCGGAGACAGCCTGCCACGTTCCCCCACAGCGACAAACAGGCTTTGTTCTCCTGTACCGCTCCTGTCTTGCGCATCCGAAAGTCAAGACGATAGGACGCGCCGCTCTCCAAGGACATCACCCCGGATTTGACAGACGACTGCCCGCCACCGCCAATGGTCACACTATCCTTCCATGGCTGGACTTCCCCCGCCATCGCCGCCAGAGCAACGCACAATGCCAGAAAACAATGCCGCATGATTTCTCTCCCAATCTACTGTGCTTCTTGCCAATGCACTCCTCTCAACCTATGGCGCGGCCTGACGGCGACGCAGGCGGATTTCATCTATGAAAAGCGAGCCATGCACCGATGGGGCCAGTTTGAAATGAATTCCGCAACGATGCAGGCTCCCATCGGTGCGGAAGGTGGCTTTGACCAAATGCCAGCAACCATCGTCAGGCAGTTCGGCAGTGACATCCGCATAAACGGCAGGCTGATTTTCACGGTTGAAATTCCGCACTTGGATTTCAGCCTTCAATCCGGCGTCCAATCTCATGGCCAGCGACAGTTCATACTCGGCGTCAGGCTCCAAAGCCCACTGGAAACTCTGTTCCGCTCCACGACGAGGCGACCCAATCAACTCATAGCAGCCCAATCCCCGCCAGGCAGGCTGCGCACGCCACACAGGCGCATCCTCGAAATCATAGAGCAACTCGCCCTGTTCATTCAAAGGCTGGGGCTGATTGAAGCGCTCCCAGCGCAGTTTGCCAGGCGCAAACGCCGCAATGCGCCGCAAATCGCCATGCAGCCTGGCTGCCTCCTGCCGGAGCAGCCCTTCATTCGCCGACAAGAGCCAAAGCGCCTGACTCCGCGGCCCCAAGGTCAATTCAGGCGTGGTGCCGGGGAAAAGCGGAGCGGAGACGGTGCCGTCCAGGCAGGCCAGACGCCCCCATTCCGGTTTCAGGACAGGCGCGACCGTTTCCGTGTCGGGGGAACTGTTGACCCAGATGACCACGCGAATCTGTCCATCCTTGATCTCAAACACGCTGTGGTGGACTTTGGGATTGGTGACTTTCTCCGGCGTCAAGCCCCCCCACAGCAGGGTTCTGGACGCCGGGGGGCGGACAAAGGAGAGCGGCTTGACCATGCGCCCCTCGTTAAAGTAGGCCAGAAGGGCAGTGCGCAAATGCATCAGACGTTTGGTGTACAGACGCCTCTCCGGCGAGTCCAGGTAGTGGCTTGTGAACCACCCCAACTGCTCGGAGCCGACCAACTGCACCGCCAGTTTGTCAAAGAAGGATTCAGGCACCCCTGGTGTATGATGGTCATAGATACGTCCGTCAAACTGGGTTCGCCCCGAATAGATGGAGACAAAGAGGGGCACCTGCCCCGTGTTTGTCCAGCGATAGGGGCACACTCCGTCCAGCGCATGCATATAGGGTTCGGAGGCGTCCTCGGAGTCATGGACGAGTTCGGGGTAGCGCGGGCGAAGCGTCCGCAGTCGCTCCAGCATCGGCCAATAGCCGTGTTCCAGCCAGTTGCGCGGGTCGTTCAGCCGATGTCCATGTTCAGGATTGAAGCAGGGAATGGGCTGCGCCGTGGTGACCTCATCGTGGTAAATGGCGTGGAATCCCTGCCCCGCCAGTCGTCGCACCAGCCGGAAAATGTAGTCCTGCCATTCGGGGACGGCGGGACACATCACCGCGCAACGGTAACGCCCGCCCTCCAGGGTGAACTCCCCCTCACGGTTTCGCGTCGCATAACGGGAGGCGAGGTCAGTGAACTGGAAGTCATAGCGACGGCCATTGTCGCCGGCCCCTTCCCCGTCCATCGTGCTCCACGACCGATTGTCAATGTAGGGTTTCACTCGGACGCCGATGTCATTCAGCTCGTTCAGGACCTCAATCGCGTCCTGCTTGGCGTAAAAATGCGGGAAGGAGCCGCGCTTCAAGTCAAACCATTCATAGAAATGCAGTCCAAAGGGAAGTTCCAGGTAATCACGCAGTTCCCGCAGATTGGCAATCATGGCATACGGAGTCTGCTCGGTGAACACCAGATGAAGCAGCCACAGCGTGTTGTCACGCATCCACTGGGGCGTGGAGGTCTGGGGCAGTTCGGGAATCCACCATTTCGCCTTGGCCGACAGGAACCGACGGTAAATCTGCCCAGCCTCAAACCAGTCGCCCTGGAACAGTTCCCAGACAGCCAATCCGCTCAAGGCAAACTCACGACCGCCCTTCTCCTCTGGCGAAAAAGCCACGGGATGACTCCAGTAGAACTCCAGTTCGCCACCGCGTCCTCGCGTCTGGAAACGCTTGCTTCCGCCATAGGGGTCTTCCTGCGCAAAATAGACCCCGCCGCCATCATCGTAGTAGGCGTGGAACTGCATATTGAGTTCACCGTTCGGATAATTCTTCCAAGGCTGAGGAACCTCCTTGTCAATGGGATGCTCATAGACCACCCCGCTCATCCTCGGAACAATCAGGCGGTCAACGCCCTGGGCGAGACGGCGCAGGCGACTGTAGGGAAAGACCACCTCATCCAGGCACAATTGCGGATTGGCGGACTTGACCGACAAATCCATCTCCAGCCGAGAGTCCGCGAAGGTGAATTCCGAGCGGGCATTCACCCCGTTCGGAGTGTCCCACGTGATGGCTCCGCGCCAGGGGGCTTTCTCCGAAAGCAGCGACAGCGCGAAATTCTGCCCCACCGAATCCATTTTCAATGGCTGATTTCCAAGACGGGCGTTGGCTCGCCAGGCAGGGGGAACGCGGCCAAATATCTCCTTCCGGCGTCGGCAGTCATACCTCCCCGCAATCGGATTTCCGCCAGAGCGTTTCCCGACATCGACCAGCAACAGCGCACCGC
>JAFRLP010000407.1 GCA_017431185.1 Victivallales bacterium
GATACGGGTGGTGCGGTTCTTGATATCGCGCACGCCGCCGATGGAGGAGTTGTGGATCATGGTCGCGGAGGTCTTGCCGTTATCGCTGTAGTTGAGCTGGAGACGGACCAGTAGGTCGGGGGTTCGAATCCCTCCAGGTACACCAGTGAAAATTCTATGCCCTGTCGTGGCGGGGTAGCTCAGTTGGTAGAGCAGGGGACTGAAAATCCCCGTGTCACCGGTTCGACCCCGGTCCTTGCCACCACTTTCTTCAAGCCTGTGTTTCGCGACACAGGCTTTTTTCGTTTCCACGCACAAAATCCGTGCTGAATTCCGCTATTGCCGCCCTTATTTTCGGCATGCCGTCAGTGCCCGACTGGCCAATTCTGCTATTCTGCTCTGTTTTCTTGGAACGAGGGTGTGTCACCTTCCAAATTAGACACACCCCATTTTACGCACGAAATCCATCCTGACCACCTGTGTATTTCGATTTCAGCGGGACTGCGAACCATTTGAACGAAAAAACACGAGTTTTTCATCAACCCGATTTGCAATCCTCGATTTGTTCATTATCTTATAATTGTTCAACAAAGACGAACAATGGGAAAAATTATGAATAATCGACAAGACATCATAAGCAAGGCACTGGACAGACTGAATGGCTTTCTGGCGGAAAATGGTCTGCCAAAGGCGAATTGTGTCCATTCGTCCAAGGAAACACTTCCAACGGTTGAATTCAACAGTGGCAAACGCCTTTCCATTTTGGACGCCACGGCGATACCCGCCACAAAAATAGAGGAGGAATGTACATTAAGAGGGAAGGAGAGCATACTTGCAATCGCCCCCTTCTTTCCTCCGACGACGGCGGAACTGCTTGGCGCGGCACACGTCAACTACATTGATACTGCTGGCAACCTTCTATTGCGCGTCAACGGCAATGTGCTCTGTGTCAGGAACTGTCCCCGACCTCCTGAACTGATTCGCCGGCTCACTCCTGGACGCTGCTGGAATCCCCAGGGGCTGAAGGTACTCTTCCTGCTTCTAACAGAAAAGGATGCATTGAACTGGACATACCGTGAAATCGCCGCAGGTTGCGACGCAAGCCTTGGCACGATCAACAATGTAATGCGGGAAGCGCAGGAACGCGGCCATCTACTCAAATGGGGCAAAGAGTTTCGCTGGGGAGACCGAAACCGTATGATTGACCTCTGGGCTGCCAACTATGCTCTGCAGCTCCTGCCGAGGCTGGAGATTACGAGATATCAAGGCGAGCCTATCCCGACAGATGGAAAATGCCCACTGATCGCCGGCGGCGAGACGGCGGCTGCGGAAGCAGGTCTTGCGGGGACAACTTTTGGCGAATACTGGCGTCAAGGCAATATTGCACCTGTCATCGCAAAGGCAAGATGGCGTATCGCGGATGACGGAAACATCACTGTGAAGAAGGCATTCTGGCCTGAAACAAGAAGCTTCAAGGGACATGTCCACTGGCTTCTGGTCTACGCCGACCTGCTCTCAAAGGACGACAGCAGATGTCAGGAGATTGCCGCTGAAGTCAGAGCCAAGTATCTGGAGGATGAACGATGAATGCAGCAGAGGAAATTCTCGCCATCATCGCAGATACCGTCAATAAACTGGACGGGCAGCTGATGCTAGTCGGTGCGTATGCGAGGGACTACTGGATAAAGGAACGCAGAGTCATTGGTAATGCCCGTGTGACCATGGACGTGGATTTGGCATGCCGTGTCTTCTCCTGGGAGGAATACAACCGAATTGTTGATGGTCTTAAGAGAGAAGGAGGTCTGCGCCAGGACGCCAACATCCGCCATCGCCTCTGGCTGCGCGACGAGATATATGCTGACTTTGTCCCGTTTGGAGGAATTGAGGATGGAAACGGCGATTTCGCTTGGCCTCCTGGTTTCGACGTGTCCATCAATGTCCAGGGATACCGCCTGGCATACGAGGATGCAGCGACTATGACCATAGGGACGGCAAGCATGAAGGTCATCAGCCCATGCTGGCTTGCCATGCTGAAACTCAAGGCATATACAGACACGCCAGAACGCACCAAGGATCTTGTGGATGTGTATTTCATCATCGACCACTACCTTGACTTCATCGACGAGGACAAGCGGCTCTACGGTCCCGATGCCACAGATGCGGATGTGTTCTCCATTGAGCCGTTTGACACTCGTGTGGCAGGTGCTACCCTGATAATTCGCGACTGCAATGTTCATGGAGGAGAAACGCTTCGTGACATTCAGGCAACCCTTCGCGCATTTGATGCCAATGAAGCCATGTCAATCGTATTTGCCCGTGTGAATTCTCTGACGCAGGAAGTCGCCAGGCAACTGCTCGACATACTGTTCAAGCCTATTGAAGAGCACCACGGGAATATCGAATGAAATGGGTAGCCGCGAACAGCAATTCCATGAGGAGCGTCCCTGGTACGAATGGTACAATGCGCTCGTGCAGTCGATTCCTGTTCTGACGCAGGAAGAGTACGCCACTTGCATCGCCAGCCTGTCATTGCCAAGGGAAAGCCCCGAGTATCAGACCGTCCGCGAACGCCTCATCACCTCCCATCTGCGCGAGATTCTCTCGATGGCGAAGGCCAGGCCGCACTACCGCCTTCCAATCGCGGACTATGTCGGCATCGGCAATCTGACTATCGTGAAGCATTTCGACGAGTTCGCCCCCGAACGAGGCGCATTCTCGGAGTTCGTGAGGCTGACCGTGATGTCCGCAGTAAGGGATGCGACCAATGGCTATGTCCGCGAAGGAGAGACCTCGCTTGACGAGGTCATCGACTTCGGCAAGGACGACCTGCCTGCCGAATGCCGCGAGTTCGGCGAGGCGCTTCAGGATGCGTTTGAGAGGGCGAGACTCTCGCCGCTGAAGGAGGGCATCATCCGCTACCGCTTCTACTACCAGGGCGATTCTCCGCCCGACACGGCGCAGATTGCAAGGAAACTGAATCTTACCGTGGCAGGCGTGAACGAAAGGCTGAGGCGCGTCCTCGACCGTCTTCGCCCGCATCTGCTCCCCTGGCGCGACATCTCGTTCGCCCGTCGAAACTATATCATAATGAGGAATGACAATGAATAGAGATCCGGAACACGGAATGGACTGGCTCGCTGACCAGTTCATGCGCATATTCGCGGCAGACGCGGACGAGATTGAAGCGCCAGACGGGATGCTTGACGAAAGCCGCCGCGCGTGGCGATTGCTCCAGTTCCTGCGGCAGATTCTTGAAGCGGACGGCAATCCACCAAGGACTCTTGAACGATATCTGGCTTTGGAATGGCCGATGATGGATTTCAGCCGTGCGTTGGATTCCGCGATGAGCGATGCGGTCGGCGCAGACGGCCTATGTGGCGGACGTGCATTATCAGACTACAGCCAAAACGAATATGAGGAAGTCTGCCGAAATCTTTTCGCGCCGATTGTCCTTGCCAGCCTGCCGCATCCGACGGAATATGTGAGTCCATATCTCAATGCATTCCTGTCTTGGGAACTGTACCTGAAGGAGTATCTGGACGGGGAGGTTTCACCGCAGGGCGATATGGCATACACGACGTGGAACATCGTCTGTGCCTATATGCGGACTGGCGCACTTCTCGATGCCGCCACAAGCGCGGCATTCCTCCAGGACTGGAACCGCTTTCTCCTGACCCGAGAATGGCCTGAGCGAGAGGCGTCGCTTCAGGACGAGAACGAAAGGCAGAAACACGTTCTGGCCGCCCAGAATCGGCTGCTAGCCGAACAGGGCGAGGAACTCAAGGCCCAGGCAAGGCGGCTTGAGGAGACGAACCACGAGAAGGCCGA
>JAFRLP010000408.1 GCA_017431185.1 Victivallales bacterium
GGTGCGCTTGTCAGGGAGATAGGAGGGAAAGAGATTCGATGGCCAGAGGGGCAGACGGTCGCCATTGTCGCCCATGTACATGGCAAAGCCCAGACCGGCGATTTGCCGAAGTTGGTTCATGCAGGAGGTGAGATGGGCCTTGCGTCGGGCCTTGCTCAAGGCAGGCATCAGAATCGCCGCCAGCACACCCATGATGGCAATGACGGTCAACAATTCGATGAGCGTGAAATGTCTTCTTTGCTGCATATCGGGATTCCCGCTGAAATGGTTTGCATCAATAATCTAACCCATTTTCTGAAAAAAACGAACCTCGGCCCTTTTTTATTTGAAAAAAAGCGGCAAATCTCCAATTGTCCCATTTGTCTTAACCTCATTCCGGGATTATATTCACCCACGTCACGGATGACCAAATACCATAGAGAGGATACCAGATGACCGAACATCTCACCAGATTGGCTGACCTTGCGGCGAGTTTCACCTCGCCAAAGGACATTTCGACGGATGAACTGGGCTTCACGGTTGACGTCGCAGGTGTCCCGCTCACCTTCTTCGTGCCCGACGGATTCGCGGCGTCGGCATACTGCCGTGCCCTGGTCGCCAGCCTGGACAAGGCGGCGCTGCCCGGCAAATTCGCCGAGGCCGCCCTGCGCGGAAACTTCTTCTGGCGCGCCACCAATGGCGCAACCATCTCGCTGAACGAGAGTGAAAACGCAATCTATCTCACCGACCGGTTCGACGAGGCCGCCTTCGAGGACTCCCAGGCGCTGTCCGCCTATATCGATGAATTCCTAACCGTCCTCCGCAGCTGGAAAAACCGCCTGGATGCATGCCTTCCCCCAGCAGACACCAAGGAGGCCCGCCCATGATGGAACTCCGCGACTCCTTCAATGAAACGCTGGCCGAGTTCGGCCAGACCCTCGACGCAGCCCTTGCGCTGCAGGACGGGCATTGCTCCTTCACCGTGGACGGCACGGTCTCCGTCCAGCTCGAATACCTTGACGAGTCAAACACCGTCATCGCCTGGTCAACCATCGGCATTGCGCCGGAGGACGGCTACCAGTATGACCGGGCCAGGTTTCTTCTGGCGCTGAATGAACTTGGCGCCGCCAACGACGGCTTCTCCTTTGGACTCGACCCCAACACGCGCCATATCATCGCCCATGACCACCGCCCCGCCGAACTTTTCGACAGCGCAGACCGCCTGGCCGCCTGGCTGGAGTCGCTCGTTGAAATCGTCACCCGCATCCGACATGAGTTCGCGGTGCAGTTCCCGTGCGCGGACATAGATGAGAACGAGGAGGAATAGCCATGCCCGGACCAATCTCCAACGACTCCACCATCGGCAGCCGGTTCTGGCTGGTGACCGACTTCAGCATCATGCACGCGCCCAATGGGGTTGACGCGCCCGCCAACCCCTCCGGCGTCAAGCACGACTCCAACATCCTCTCCTTCGCCAAGTCGGTCGATGACCCCATGACCAGGAGCGCCATCAACCGGGCGACGCTGTTCGCCGCCTCGCACACGCTTTCCCTTGACCAGCGCAACCTGGAGACCGCCCGTGCCAGAATGTGCAAATTCACGTTGCTTGGCGAAGACCAGGGAGAGGCATTCCTGGCGCAGACTGTCGCGGAATTCGCGGATAGGTTCGGTGAGGACGGCACGCAATTCTGCCGCACCGCCCTTGACAAACTGATGGCCTCCCAGGAGTTCTATGAACGTGCCACCTGCCCGAATGCCACAGGCGTGAACCCCCAATTGGGGCCGGCGGGGCTTGCCTCGCTGAAAAACGCGGTCCTGGGTTTGGCAAACATGCTGCGCAACAACCAGATCACACCGGACGCCGTGCTCATCCTGGCGGATGGCAACTACTACGACGCCGCCAACCGGTCCGACCTTCTGCGGCTGGCAGCCAAGTCCACCCAGAAAGTGAAGGAGCTGTTCATCGGCAAAGACCGTTTCGAGTCGCTCATCAACCAGTGCCAGCGCGCACTGGCGCACATGGAGGCGACGGGAACCGGCGCCGCCGAGGAGTGCCAGGCCATCAGGCAGAGGATTGCCCGGCTGAGGACCCTCGCGGCCACCGCCATCAACCTGCGGGAACAGGCCACGGTGCTGCTGAAGACCGACTATCTCCTCACGGACTCCACGGGAGCCGAAAAGAGCGACAAGGCATTCCAGAAGAAGCAGCTGGACAAGATACGCGACAGTCTGCGGGCCTTCCGCTTCGACCTCGACTCCCTGCGCGGAGTCGATATGAGCAGGATGACCTTCGTGCGACGCAAGTTCGACAACTGGTTCTCCTCCATCGGCTCGCAGAACCGCATCACGGCGGAACGCTACCAGGCCATGTGCCAGGCCGACCGGCAGTTCAACCGGCTGCTGGAGGAGGTGCAGAACCAGGTCGCGCCCGGAGCGGTCCAGGAGGACGGCAGCCAACTTGACCTGGGCGGGCGGGTTGACCTGGAGACCTCCATCCGCAAGGCGACCCATCTGTCGCACCTCACGAATGACCGCATCCGCTACCACTACTCGGGAGCCGAAAAGCGGGCGCAGGAGCACCTCAGGGAAATCCAGGCGGAACTAGGCAGCATCGCGGAGTCCGGCGGCCAGCGCACCGTGACCTTCCGGGGGGGTGCGGACATGCTGTTTGACCTGAATCTGGTGGGGGCGCAATTCCAGGCGAAGGCTGGCCTGGAGGCGGAGATATCCGCGAACATCAAGGTGAACGAAGGCGATGGAACGGTGTCGGTCACCTACACCTACGGCGGCAACATAGGGGGGGCGGTCTCCACCCAGGTCGGCGTTGACCCGAACCAGGCGGGGGGCAAGTCAGGGCTTGGCGCAAAGCTCTCCGGCAAGGCGGCGTTTGGCGTCGGAAAAAAGGTCACCAAAACCTATGCCAGCCTGGATGACCTTGCCCAGAACATGTCACGGCTGAACATGGTGATGACCCCCCGCACACGCGAGGCGTTCTACGCCTGGGGCAAAAGCGCAATCAGGGGTGTCGGGCATTTCTTCCTGGCGGGGGCGACGCTGTTCGGCTTCCGAATCCACCGTTCCCGCATGGACGACGTGGGCTACGGGGCCGAATTGAGAAAACGCAATGTGTTTGGGCCGCTCGGCGGCGTGTTCCTCCGGAAACGCAACGTGGCCATGGTGAGCGAAAGGAAGGCGATGATGTTCAAGGGCAATGCCCAGGTCGGGGCCGACGCGGGCATTTACCATGACGGTGACGGCGACAAGCCCACCTCCAATTTCCAATTCGGGGGAGCGCTGGGCGGCAGTTACAGCCGCGAACTGACGGCAAAGGGGAAAACCTACGAGTCCTTCGCCAACTCCCTGGCCAACTGCACCGCAGCCTACCTGCAGCAGCAGTTCAACCAGGCCCTCCAGGGCAAGACCGACGCCTGGTTCACCTCCCTGCGGCAAATCATCCTTGACATGGACGAACACAACGGCGCGCAAATCGCGGAGGCGCTTGCCAAACTGACCGACAGGCTCACCAGGCTGGAGGACTCTGGCGCCGGCGAAAAGGACACCCCCTTCTGGGAGGACTTCTCCGCGAAGGCCAGGCTCATCGCCCTGGCCACCGCATTGCTGACCAAACGGGCCGAGGCCCTCGACAACACGGCGCCGGAAAACCAAAAGGCCAAGGATGCGGCCAAGGCTGCCGGCGAATACATCATACCCAGGCTGGTGAACCCTGTCGTCAAGATGCCCCAGTCCATCTACCAGTCGCAGTTCTTCAATGTGGCCAACGTCACGGAGCCGCGCACGTCACGCAAGGAACTAACCCTGGTCGTCCAGTACAACGCGCTCAACGCCATTGTCGGGGAGGGGCTGGAGAAACTCGGCATGGGCGACAACGCGCAGCAAACCGCGGGGGAAAAGTTCGGCCCGCAGATTGCGCCCGGCAACACGGCTGTCCATAATGCCCTGGATGCCGTCGCCCAGGTCGGGGAGCCGACACTGCAAGGGGCGGCCGACATCGGCAAGGACACCTTTGGCCTCAGCGGAAAATACGAGCTGCGCATCATCAGCGAGAATGTCGTCTCCCAGCACCGAGACCCGCGCCCCTGGCTGAACACGGGAAAGAGATTCGTGGAGGTGCGGATGCACGCCAACCTGCCGATGCGCATCATCCTGGACGCCATCGCCAGGCACTACGTCTCGCAGCAGCGCGGGCTTGACGACGCGCAGAGGCAGGAACTGGAGAAAAAATGGAAGCAGGAATTCAAGGACGGCCTTATCGACGGATTCAAGATGGCGGGCGAGGACGCCATCATCTCCGGCACGGACAACCTCTTTGACCTCCCCTTCCTGGAGGCCGCCAAGAAATACCCCGTGGTAGGACAGCTCATCGGCGGCGCCAGCTTCATCAACAAACTGAAGGAGGACGAAACCTACCTCTTCCAGGATGACACCTTCAAAACCCTGCGCTTCGAGTTCTCCGAGGACTGGCGCTTCTCCAACTTCACCCTGGCGGAGGAGTACGACACCAAGGCCACCCTCGATTTCAAGGTCGTCCCGTTCATCTCGCTGCATGCGTCGCTCGAGTCAAAGACCTCCGTCAACGACTGGGTGGTCATGCCCAAGCCCACGCCCAATACCCTCATGAAACAGGCGGCGAACTACAATGCCGCCGGCAACCCGGAGGGCTTCGCGACTTTCCTCGCCAACAGCCGAAAGGGCGTGGTGCGCCTGGTCAAGGCCGGCGCAGCCAATCCCCCGGGGCATCCGGACGACTCGAAGTGGCAAGGCGACTGCACGAAAATGCAGCAGCTGATGGACGACTGCCAGCAACGGCTCACCCGCCTTGTCCAGCGTGGCGGACGCGCCGAGGCACAGGCCAGCGCACTTCGGCAATCCTTTGTCGAAATGGTCGAGGAGATGAGAAACCAGCCCGCCGACCTCAATGATGAGGACGCGCTTGACCTTGCAGAGCGCTTCTTCACCGCAACCGCCAAAATCTACACGATTGACGCCATGACCCAAGGCGAGGGACAGGCGGCATAGACTTACCTCCAATGCCCTCCGCATGACGGCGCAGCCCCCAAATCCCAATGAGTTACCGTAACCTTGCCGTAGGACATTTCTACAATGAGCCGTTCATATCGGCTTGTACGCCGTGGATCCACCGCATCGCCGAGGTGTTCTTCGCATGGCCGGGGGTGCTGTCGTGCCGCCCCGCCCCCGAATTCACCGAGGAGGTGCGGCTGCGCCTGCTCTCCGACCTGCAATGGTGCCGCGCAAACGGCATCCTGCTGGACACCCTGTTCAACTGCAACTGCTACGGCGAGGCCGCCATCAGCGAGGAACTGGCGGACTTTGTGGCAAAGGTCATCGACGAAATGGGCGGGCACGGGCTGGCCCCCGACATCGTGACCACCACCTCGCCATTCATCGCCACCGTGATTCGGCGACGGTGGCCGCACATCCGCATCCGCGCCTCCGTCAACCTGCGCGCCCACGGCACCCTGGGAATGGAGGCGGCACAGGAACTGTTCGACGAATATTACATCAGCCGCGAGTACCAGCGCAGTTTCCCCTACGTCAAACATTGCGCCCAATGGGCCGCCGAGCATGGGAAAAAAGTTGGGATGCAAGTCAACAGCGGATGCCTGCGGGACTGCCCGTTCCAGACCTTTCACGACAATCTGCACGGCCATAACCGTCCGCGCATGGCGGAGCAGGCGCGCAAACTGGACTTCTCGTTTTTCCGCTGCCGCACCCACTACGGTCGGGACAAGGGCTTTGAGGACATCCTGAAGGCGACGTGGATACGCCCAGAGGACGTGCCGCTCTGGGAACCGTACATCTCGCTGTTCAAACTGGCGACGCGCCGCATCAGCCGCCCGACGCAAATCCTCAACGCCTACGCCAGCTACCATTTCGACGGCAATCTGCTGGACCTGCTTGACCCTGTGCATTCCGACCTGTTCGCGCCACGCATCCTCGACAACCAGCGCTTTCCGTCCAACTGGGCCACCTCTGGCATCGGCAATGAATGCGCCATGAACTGCACGCATTGCGGGCGCTGCGCCGCCCTGCTTGAGCAGGTGCTGCACTGAGCTGCCAGGGGGCTATTTCCTCGACATGCTCTCGACGGTCATCGTGTCCAGCCGCTGACGGGAGATTTCGCCCAGGCAGGGCTGCTGGTTGTCGGCGCGGTGAAATTCGTCCAGAATGAAGGGCAGGAAGGTTTTTCGTCCGGGGAAGCCGGCGTTATGCGGGGTCATCACGAGATTCGGGAGCTGGTAGAGGGGCGAATCCTCGGGCAAGGGTTCCTGATAGAAGACATCCAGATAGGCATACAGGCGACGCGCCTTCAGTTCGGCCACCAAAGGCTCCTCCACCACGAGGGCGGGACGCCCGCAGTTGACCAGCGCGGCCCCGTCCTTGAGCATGGCCAACTCGTTTTTGCCGATGCGGTGCATGGTCGAGGCGTTGATGCCGACCAGGCAGTGGAAGACGTCGGAGAGGCGAAGCAGTTCCTCCAGCGAGACCTTTTCGGCGCCGGCGGAAGCCAGTTCCTTCTCGTCGGCGTGATTGGAGGTGACCAGAACCCGTCCAGGCCTGAACGGGGCAATCTGGCGAAGGAAATGCCTGGTGACATCACCGTAGCCCCAGCAGCCGATGTTCAACTCGGGCATCTCGTGCATATTGAAGCGGTCGTTCTCCCAGTTCATGCGCTGATTGCCGTTCCAGCACGTGGCGCAGAAGAAGTTGCGGGAGTAGAGCAGGGTCATCAGGAGTGACCATTCCGCCACGGCGTGGGACATCATCCAGTTTGCGGAGAAAACCCGCACGCCGCGGGCAAAGAGTTCAGGAGTCGCCACGCCGGTGACGGACCCGGCCGAATGCCCCAGGTAGCGCAGGTTGGGCAGGACACGGAATATCTCCTCCGTGCAGCGCGGGGAGCGCCAGGAGGTGACGACCGCCTCCACATCCTTGCGCACCGGCAAGTCGGTCAATGCACGGCCCGTCATCTCCTCCTGTGCGATTTCGTATCCGTAGGCCTGGAGTTTACGCTCCACCTCCTCGCACCAGAAGGTGCTCCGGAAATCGGGCATGCCCGAAAGAATGAGAATCTTCTTCATGTTCAAATTGGAATTACTTCGTCCAGACAGTGACTCGCCCCTCGCCGTCTGCGGTGGCCAGCCGTCCGTCCTTCAGGGATTTGACGTCGGTGAAATCCCCTGGGATGCGGCAGAGCAGTCGGTTGCCCACCAGTTCCAGGATTCCGCGCGTGGTGGCGAGATACGCCCTGCCCTGCGGGGTGATGTGCATGTCGCGGACATCGGCGGAGAGGACGATTTTCGCGACGGTACTTGGCGGCTGGCCTGGGTCTGCCCAGCGAAGCATCGTCAAGGTGCCGTCATCGCCCGCCACCATGGCCAGCCAGGCGCCATCGCCAACGGCGGCGATGGTGGCGTCAGCATACGGGGCCACCGCCTTGCGCGACCAGAGATACTTGTGTGTGCGGACATCCATCACGTAGAGGTAGTTTCTCGTGGCGCCCACCAGGTAGTTCTGCCCGTTGAAGGGCAATGCCTTGAATTCAAAGACCTTGGTTCCCCAGACACCGTTGGAGATGTTCCACCAGAGGGGCAGCGATTGACGGGTGACGCCGAAGATTTCGGGGTAAATCGCCTCGGGATACTCGCCGTTCTGCCCGTCGTCCCGATGAAAGACCATGTAGCAGGTGCCCTGGCAGGGGAGCATCTCGCCCTGCCCGAAGTCCACGCCATTCTCCAGGGCGTGCCCTATACTATAAATCCCGCTGCGGTGAATGCCAAGCAGTCTGCCCGTTTTTTCGTAATAACTTGACATCCCGTACCGTCCGGCGACCAGCCGCCCTTTCCAGACGCCGAGGGAGTAGGTGGCGGAGAAGCCGCCAGAGGGTTGACGGGTATTCGGCTTGCCGTGCTTGCGGTCAAAATCCCTCATCTGCCGGTAGGAGTCGATGTGCAGCAACTCCTGCCCCGTCGGGGAGTAGAAATCAAGCATGCTGTCGGAACGGGCGACCGCAATGGAGTCCTTCTGCGGGAAATCCAGTTTACGCAACTCGTGAATCCCGCCATTGCTTGCCTGCTGGAAAAGCACCTCGCCCTTGAGGGAGATGACCTGGAAGAGATTGTCCTCCAGCAAATAACGGCGTGGCCACGCCTTGAGCACCTCCCAGCTCGCCAGGATGAACGGGTCGGTGCAAAGCAGCTTGACAGGGCGTCGCGGCCTCCGCACACTGCCATCAAAGAACACCAATGCGCATTTCTCGGCGGTGCGGACATAGCGCGCCTGAACAGGCGGCTCGATGACGGCCTCGGAATAGCCATGCTCCAGGGGTGTGGTGTTGCCGTAGTTGCCCACCTTCTCGCCTGGCAGCCAATGAGGCGTCAGAGAAAGTTTCCGCCAGTTCTCGCCGTCTTCGGAGTATTCGATTTCCCTGGGCAGCTCACGTCCATCCACCCGGTTTCGCATGGCGCAGAGGGAGATGGTCTTCTTGAGGTCAAAGCGGGTATTCGGGACCCAAGTGAGGGAAATGGCGTCCGTGGCGACCATCGGCGGTGCGGAGAACTCCTGGCGCCAGCCATCCTCCTGCACCGTCAGATTATCCTTGTCGGCAGAGGCAGCCTCCGCCTTTTCGGCGGGCACCGCCAGCGAGGCGAGATAGTGGAGGCACCTCTCCTGGACGGCGCGGTTTTCCTCGGCCTCCGCCTTGCGGTATCCCGCCTGCTGGCGATAGCAGTTGCCAGTCTCAAAATACCAGACCATGCTGGATGGCTGGTCCGCCACAGCCACCGTCTCCTCGCCAATGGCGACCTGAGTGCGCGGTGTGGTGTAGATGCCCTTGGAGCTGATGAGCTGGAATCCCTTGTTGTCCCAAAGTATTTCCATGACCGCCTGGCCATTTTCGGAAACGAGCAGCCGCCCGTCCCCACAGTCATGCAGGCGTTTGGAGCCATTGAGCTGGAGAAGCGCATAGACCGTGGCAGTCTCACCCTCCGCCAGCCGGCCATGGAACCCATAGCGCGAACTGAGGAACGGCGTCTTGCGGGCCAGATAATCCGCCGTGTTGGTCTCCAGGGCAAATCCCCTTCCCGTCGCCTGAATCGTGAACTTGCCTGATTTGTTCTGGACCGCCAGCGTGTCGGACGTGGCAGGCAGAATGTTCCCGAAGGGACGCCATACGCATGCCAGGTCATAGCTGTCGGCGACCTCGGCGGTCATGGAGTCGCCTATCAGGAAGGTGCGGCTATCCAGCATCAGCGCCGTGCGATGCCACGTGATGCCGTTATAGCCGGGGAATTCCAGCGACACAGCCTGGATGCCCGCCAGATTCATCCGCCAGGACTCAAAACCGCAGGCAGGACGGTCGTTGACCGCGTTGTCCCCCTGGTTCTCACGGTTGACATAGAGGGAATTGCGCTCAAAGGGAAGCCCCGAGTTGTTGGAGTACACCGCCGTCCACCAGGCGGCCAAAGGCGACTCGCCCCCGAGGGCCAGTTCCGTCACCTCTCCGGGGAAGACGGCTGCCCGCTCGGAGGAGCCCGCAATGGCCAGCACAGGGTAGTCCTCCGCATATCCGCCGCGCAGGACGGCCAGGTTGACTGGAGTGCGCGGGGCGTATTGCGGATATTTCTTCAGCAGGCCAGGCAGGCCCTGACTGAGGCGCTTCTCCATGGGAGTGTAGTCCAGCACGGAGAGCCTGGCGTCACGCCAGGTGTTCCTGGGTTCGACATCGCTGTGGAACGTGCCAATTCCACAGGGATAGCGGTCGTTGAACATCCCCGTCCAGTTGGTGCTTTTCAGCTTTGTCCAGTAGTACTGGTAGAGCGGGTCGCGGTAGAAGCAGGCCAGCACCCCCATCTGGATATGGAACCTGGGATGAGAACGGAACAGCACTGTGTTGCGAAGAGACGAATTGGTGAACAGTTCGGTCTGCCCCCACAGCTGCGCCTGGGGATGCCTGCCTCGGAACAGGTCATAGTCATCAAACTGGAAGGCGTAGCGGAAGATGCACTGGCTCAATTCGGTGTAGTCATCCCCACCCTCGTAATCGCCATAGGGACGCGAGGAGTTGCGGGCAACGCTTTTCACCGCGTTCAAGGTCTCGCGGCAACCATATTCGGCGACCTCGCGAAGTTCGGGAGAAAGGTCATTGTATCTGGCCAGGTAATCCGAGGCCATCAGTTGGCAGAACATCGGCGAAGTGACGTGCCGTGAGGTGATTCTCACATCGTATGGCGGTTGAAGCGGCTTGAACCAGACGTAGTCAGGTCCGCTCTGGAACTCGATGTACTTTTCGGCCAGCATCTTCTCCATGCGCGTGCGCTGCTCCTCGGAGAACAGCCCGCAGCTGCGGGTAATGCGCCAGGTCGCGAACATCCACTCCATCACGTAATGGTGGAGGAAGGCGTTCTGCTCCAGCACCGTCTCCGTGAATCTGGCGTTAAGTTCACGGTAGAGCGGCAGGCCAGTCCAGTAGTACATCAAGGCCTGGTGGAACCAGCAGCGAACCATATCGTAGCCTGGCGAGGTGCCTGGCACATCCCCCTGCTCCCGCGCTCCATCGGGGTAGTTTCGCCAAACCTCCTGGTCTTCCTCAACGCTTTTCAGGCAGTCGCCGCCAAGTTTCACCTCCAGCAGATACGGCAGTTCGTCAGTCGCCAGAGCCGCCAGCCGTTCCACAGCCGTTTGCAGACCAGCCGTGGAACTGGCTCCCACGATAATGTGGTTGCAGCCGTTGCCCAGAACGTTGACTGCGGTGCGCAATTCATATCCGTCTCCGCCTGGATAGAAATGGTCGGAGGCAGCCAGACGACGGGTATAGGCAGGCCAGAACGCGCGATTGCTGTTCAGGTTGCCGACGACCACCAGGTTGCGCGTGGCGAACTCTGGCTTGAGCACTGGCACGTCCGCCAGGCAGACCTCGGCGTCCGTCCTGAACTCCAGACGCAGGGTGTCGGAAAGAGCGCGCAGGCGTTCACCAAGCGGGTTCTCCAAAGAGGCGGGGACCACCATGACACCGCCTGCCAACCGCGTGGTCGCCTTCTCCAATGCAGAGGGAGCACTCCGCATCATCTCGGGAGTGACCTCCTGCAACTTCTCATCCTTCAAGATGGTGAAGGCCCCACTCCCGCCGTCGGGACCAGGGCTTACGGTCAATTCGACCCGCAGAACCGTTGCCTCCCGCGTGCGAAACGCCCCCGCAATTTTACGTCGTTTGCCAATGGTGTCATAGCCGATGTACTTGCGCACAGGGCTGCCAGGGTAATTGATGGTGAACAGGACATTGGCGCTGGAGCAGAGCTGAGCGGAGAAGAAATAGTCCGTCTTGGGCTTGACCTCAAACTCCGCCACCAGCGTCCCCATCCCCGTAAACAGCCCGAATTCGGGTTCGTAGGCAATCTTGCCACGCATCGTCTTCCACTCCACGGCGGCAACCAGCGACAGGCCACAAAGCAGCAGAAAGGCAAAAAGTCTTTTCATGGTTCTTCTCCACTAAATGCTCAGACACTCATAAAAAACACGCATGTGTCTCGTGGGTTGTGTTGACGGCATCCCCGTCGCCTGTGTTTCGAGAATCGTGTTGACGGCGGCGGGACGCCGCCGCTACATCAACCATCAGTGCGGACAACGGCGAGGAAGATGTCGCTTCCAGTCGCCATATCCTTGAAATCGGGACGAGATGCGTGCTCATGCTGGGAATAGTAGGCGACCAGCATCCGCTGGTCATCCAGTTTCACCGCATCCGAATAGGTGCAGTCGAATGCGGAGGGGAATTCGGCGTAGAAACGGAATGTTCCGTCAGCCTCCTGGACAAACGAGCGAAGCCGCACGGTGGAGCGGTCCACTGGCAGTTTCGGCATGTCGGCGCCGCGCCAGCGTCCAAAGAGGAAACGGCGACCGTTCATGTCAAAGGCGTCGGGTCCCAGCAGGCTGAAGGGAAGGCGCATAGGTTCGCTCCACTCCGTGAAGGGTTCCAGGGAAGTGCGCATGGTCATCGGCCTTCCGCGCGCCTCGCTGCGGAGGAATGCGGTGAGCGTTCCGTCCCGATAGACCAGCGCAGTCTCGTTGTGGCGTTCGGCCTTTTCACGGGAGATGTCGGAGACATAGTGCCACTTCTGGCCATCTTCGGAGCAGTACAGGTCCACCTCCATTTCGCTTTCGCGGTCAACGCGCTGGATGGAACGGTAGGCCCCGACGTAGAGTTTCTCCCCAATGACGATGGGACGCCAGAAGCGGATGGGATACGGCGGATAGACCTCCTGGACAGGCCCCCAGTGCTCGCCATCCTCGCTGGACGAAAAGAATTCGCGGTTCTGGTAGCACCACACGGGATACTGCATGTCGTCGGGGAATCCGCCGCCATACATGAACAGGCGTCCCTGGAACTCGACCAGAAAGCCCTCGTAGTAATCCCTGTCCACCAGAGGCGAAGGCAGTTGCCGCCAGGTCGCCCCGTCATCGTCCGAACAGAGCAGGGTGATGCGCCCGTCGTCTGCGGCGTGCCCCGTGGAACTGCGGAAACTCAGGAAAAGCCGATTGCGGAAACGGATGAGGGAGGGGAAGGCGTTGTGCCGCCCGTCCGACCAGACAACGCGGAGGGATTCGATGATGCTCATTTTTTCTTGTGGTTCTGTAACATTGCCGGATTCCAGATGCGATTCCTCAAAGCGGGTAACTGGAGACAAGCATGACTCCAGGGACACGAGCGACGCAAGCAGCAACAGGAGACGCCTCCAAAACAGCGAATGCTTTAAAAGCACCTGACTATTCATCATCGGCTTCGGAAATCGCACCCATCTTCCTTCGTCAGAATCTCTGGATGAAACACCTACCACTCTGGAACGAACGTGAAGTTGGCGCCGCAGTGGATGTTGGAGGGATGCTCGCTCTTCCAGGTCAGTGAAGCAGGAATGCAACCGGCATAGGAGTAATTGTAATAGACAGTTCCACTGGTCGAGAGGTCGATGACGCCGGCATGCCCGTCCACAAAGGTGACGTTGAATTTTTTGGGTTCATGGCCTGGAGCCTCGGTCAGCAGACTGGCGCTGCTCTTGGCCACCCACTGCATCGTGGACATGCCGCACTCTCCGCTGGAGATGGCTGTGGAGGCGGACCTCACCTGCGTCAGCAACTTTCCGCCCAGTCCCAGGAACGGCGGAATCCTGACGCCACCGTTGCCTGCCCCCGTGTTATTACCGCACCCGTTCATCATGTAGGAACTGCCCCAGTACTCGAAATGGGTCTTCTTTTGACTCGTGCGCCAGTCGCCCCGCCCAGGAAGGTCGGCAGGGCAGATGACCGGCTTGCAGGCGGCACGGCGCGCCGCCGCAGTCTTGATGGTGCTGGCGAATGTGGCCGGTTCGGGAATGCCCAAATAGGTGTTCAGTTGCGCATGATTACTGTTGGTCTCCATTCCCATCACCCTCATCTCCAGTTCGTTGATGGTAGTGACTCCAGCCTCAAGAGTGGGAAAGAAGTCAGCGTTGTCTCCCGTGTACATCATCATCGCCAAGCCATGCTGCTTGCAGTTGCTGATGCAGGAGGAGGCCCGTGCCTTCTCCCTGGCCTTGCTCAACGCGGGCAGCAGCATCGAGGCAAGTATGGCGATTATGGCTATGACGACCATTTTGTATAGAAGAATATTGCAAAATTGAAATGTTGGGCTATATTATTCCCGCTGTCGCAAGCAGCACAGCTGATGAAGTCACAAACAGCAGAGCAGGAAAGCACCAATGGGAAAA
>JAFRLP010000409.1 GCA_017431185.1 Victivallales bacterium
GCCCACAAGGGCGCTGTTCAGCAGACCCTTGGCGTCATACGGCGTGACGGGATAGACGATCTTCAGGCCAGGAATGTGGTTCATCAGAGCGGACCAGTCCTGAGAGTGCTGCGCACCATACTTGAAGCCGACGGAGATGCGCAGAACCACGGGCATCTTCAGGATGCCGCCGGACATCGCCTGCCACTTGGAGAGCTGGTTGAACACCTCGTCGCCAGCGCGGCCCAGGAAGTCGCAGTACATCAGTTCGGCAACCGCGCGCCCGCCGCACAGCGCGTAGCCAACCGCCGCGCCGACGATGGCCGCCTCGGCGATGGGGGAGTTGAACAGACGGTGGTAGGGCAGCATCTCGGTAAGTCCGCGATAGCAGGCGAAGGCGCCGCCCCAGTCGCGGTTCTCCTCGCCAAACGCCACCATCGTCGGGTCGATGCTGAAGCGGTGAACCATCGCCTCGAACACGGCGTCACGGAAGTTGTACTGCTTCATCGCGGGGACGGCCTTGCCGTCGGCGCCGGCATAGCGGACTTTGGCCTGGACGGCCTTGAACTGCTTGTTGTCCTCTGGCTTCTCCAGCATGTCGGGCTCCGCATCGGAGAACTTCTCGACCTTCTGGTTGGAGAAGGTGACGGTCTCGATGAACTTGGAGTCGAGCGACTCGTAGGGGGAGACGGCGGGGTCCTTCGCCAGTTTGAACATCTCGACCGTGACATTCTCGATCTCCTCGCGCATTTCGGCGAGTTCGGCTTCGGTGGCAATCTTGTTATCGACGAGTTTCTTGGCGAAGGCGGGAATGGCATCCACTGCCATCCAGCGGTCAAGTTCCTCCTTGGTGCGGTAGCTGGAGGCATCGGAGGGGGAGTGTCCGCCGAAACGGTAGGTCACCACGTCCAGCATGGCGGGGCCTTTGCCCTCCAGGAGGATGTCCTTCTTGCGCTTCACGGCGTCGGCGACGGCCAGCGGGTCAAAGCCATTGACGCGCTCGGTGTGCATCGCCTCGGGATTGACTCCGGCTCCGATGCGGGCCATGAAGTCGTAGCCCATGGTCTCGCCGCGGGTCTGTCCGCCCATGCCGTACTGGTTGTTGTTGCAGTTGAAGAGGATGGGGAGGCCGCCCTTGACCTTGGGGCCCCAGAGTTTGCGGTACTGGTCCATCGCGGAGAACATGATGCCCTCCCAGACTGGGCCGCAGGCGAAGGAGGCGTCGCCGATGTTGCAGACCACGATGCCGGGTTCGCCGCTCTCGCGCTTGTACAGGGCCGCGCCGGGGGCGACGGAGCCGCTGCCGCCGACGATGGCGTTGTTCGGGTAGATGCCAAACGGCGTGAAGAAGGCGTGCATGGAGCCGCCCCAGCCCTTGTTGAAGCCAGTCGTGCGGGCGAAGATTTCAGCATACGCGCCATAGACTAGGAAATGGATGGCCAAATCCTTGGTGTTCTTGCACTTGCAGTGGTCTTCGACGACCTTCAGGGTCGCGCCGCCAAAGAAGTCGCGCATGATTTTGTCGAGTTTCGCGTCATCCAACTGACGGATGGCGGACAACCCCTTGGCAAGAATCTCGCTGTGGGAGCGGTGGCTGCCGAAGGTGTGGTCGTTGATGTCCAGGTTCCAGGCCTGGCCGACGGCGGCCGCCTCCTGTCCCATGGAAAGGTGGGCGGGACCGGCGTGGTTGTACTCAATGCCCTTGTAGTTGCCGTTCAGTTTGATTTCATTGATGATGGTCTCGAAAGTCCGCAGCATGAACATGTCGTGGTAGATGCTGAGCAGTCCATCCTTGCCGTAGAGTTTCTTCTCGGCCTTGATGTCGGACTTGTACTGGCAGACGGGGATGGACGGCACCGTGATTTCGCCGGGCGCAAACATCTCGTCGGGGTAGATTTCCAAAGATTTGGTCATGTTTTCTTTGCTCCTATGGGGTGGGAAATGAAAAACTCGGAATTACAGTTCAGTGACCGACAGCTTGAGGGCCTCGGAGTTGGTGGGATGCGGGAAGATGATGGCCGCCACATCGTCTGGCCGCTGCTCCGTCTCCACCATCGCGGTGGCGGAGGCGATGAACTCGCCGCAGCATCCGCCGATCATGTGAACGCCCAGGACGTTGCCGTACTTGGCGTCGGTCAGCACTTTGACGGTGCCGCTGGCGCCGTCGTTATCGACCATGAAACGTCCCGCGATAGCCATCGGCATGACCGCCTTCTTATACTCGATGCCCTTGGCCTTGAGTTCGTCCTCGGTGACTCCGACCTGGGCGACCTCGGGATGGGTGTAGATGACGGAGGGGACTGCGTTGTACCGCATCCGGTCAGGCTTGCCGAACATGTTGTTGACGGCGACAAAGCCCTCGCGTGTGGCGGCGTGCGCCAGCAGGCAACGCCCCGTGACGTCACCGCAGGCCCAGACGCCGGCGACATTGGTCTTGCCGAACTCGTCCGTGGTGATGCCCCTGCGGGTGGTGGCGACTCCGGCCTCCTCCAGTCCCAGTCCCTTCATGACGGGGCTTCGTCCAATGGCGGAGAGGATGTAGGTTCCCTGGAGCGTCTGCTCCTTGCCCTCTGGGTCGGTGTAGTGCAGGACATCGCCGTCGATGTGGGTGACCTTGCAGGAGAGGTGGAACTCCACGCCCTGCCTCTTCATCTCCGCCATCAGCTGCTTGGCGATTTCGCTATCGACGACGGGGGCGATCTTGGGCAGCATCTCCACGATGTCCACCTTGGTTCCGCAGGTGGCGAAGAAGCTGGCGAACTCCAGACCGATGACCCCGCCGCCGATGATGACCAGCTTCTCGGGAATGGCGTCCAGAGCCAGAATGCCCGTGGAGTCCAGCACCTTGGGATTGTCGCGAAGACCGGGAATCGGCGGGCACGCGGGAACGGAGCCCGTGGCAATCAGGATGTTGGCGGCCTCATAGACCTTGCCGTCGGCCTCGACCTTGCCCTTGCCAGCCAACTTCGCCTCGGCCTTGATGACCTCGACTCCAGCGCGCTTCTCCATCCCGCCGACAGCACGGACCAGCGTGGAGACAACCTTGTTCTTGCGGGCCTGGACGGCCTTCATGTCCAGCGTCGGAGCAGCCGTGGTCACACCGTATTTGGCGGCGGCGCGGCACTCCTCAAGCGTCTTGGCGGAGCGCAGCAGGGTCTTGGTGGGGATGCATCCCACGTTCAGGCAGGTTCCGCC
>JAFRLP010000410.1 GCA_017431185.1 Victivallales bacterium
GGTGGTGGAGTTCGTCGAGCGCACAGGGGTTGACGCGCTGGCGGTTTCCATCGGCACGTCGCACGGCGTCTATATCAAGGCACCAAAACTTGATATCGAAAGGCTGGACAGAATCAGAAAAGCCTCGGACATCCCGTTGGTTCTCCACGGCGGCTCCGGCACGCCGGAAGACCAATTGTCCTGCGCAATCTCCCATGGCATCTGCAAAGTCAATATCTTCTCCGAACTCCTGACCGCCTGGAACCGTGCGTTGCTGGCGGAATTGCAGAACACACCGCACTTGGCTGTATGGCCAGCCGTGCTGAGAAAGAAGCCTGACTCCGCAATGAGGGAGGTCATCCGGCAGAAAATCCAATTTTTCGGCAGTGCGGGAAGAGTTTCATGAGAAAAAACGCGGGAATCTGTTCTGGGCACACTATTGAAATAACGGTTTCCGTTGAGTGACAAAAGGAGTTTTCGATGAGATGGCAAAGTGTGGTCTGGTGTCTGACCTTGGCAGTCGCGGTTTCCGCCGTGGAATTGGCTTCACCCGAGAACCAGAAGAACTGGCGTTTTCACGAGGCCGGTCCGGCGTTAGGTCCTGCGGGAGTCACCATTCCCTTTGATGGTGAGAAGGTTCAGACGGTTGTCAGCGGACTTGATGTGAAGCAGGGGGAGAGTTGCCTGCTGATGATGGCCTATCGGCTCACCAAAGACTCCAAACTGTTCTTCTATGTGGAGAACCATACTCCGCCCAACTGGCAGAACAAGGCTTTGAACTTGACTGGAACGGGAGGCTGGAAAATGGCTTCGCTTCGTTTCAAGTTCGACAAGCCAGTCAAGGGACATTCCTACGTTGGAATGCGTCTCACTGGAAAGGGTGCGCTGGATGTGAAATCGTTGTTTTTGGTGAAAGGAGCAGAAAATATGAGTGGTCAATTTTTCAATGCCGACTTTGCCCAGGGGCAGGCAGGCTGGTTGCTGGAGGAAAATGCGCAAATCGTGGATGGAGCTGCTGGCGGGAAAGCCCTGGAACTCTGGGCTAAAACGGAGGGCGAGTCCGCATGTGCCCGTTCGTCCGCCGTGCCCGTCAAGCCGCTGCAGAACTACCGCCTCTCCTTCAAGGCCACGGCGTTGGCAGGATTTGGCAAGAAATCCATTGAGCATGATTTGAGGATGTATCCCTTGGACAAACGTGGCGAACCGCTGACTGGTTCCGACAAGTGGCTGACTGCCCTTGACGGACGGACGCAGACCAAGCATGTCGAATTCAAGGTGCCCTCCCGACATACGGAAATCACCTTTGTCATGGAGGCTCGCGGGCCGGCGCGTGTTCAGTTGGCGGAATTCGCCTTGGAGGAAATCAAGCCTTTGGGTATGGTTGCCGAAATCCAGTTGGATATGCCGTTCAACTATCGGGACGGCGTGTTTGCCACCAACCCCGCCTCTCAAATCACGGGAAACGTGGTTGTCTTCGACCCATCGGCGTCTTCCGTTGACCTGTCCCTGTCCGACGGAGAGGTTTCCTGGGAACCAAAGCCGGATGGCAAGGGGGGGCGCTTCGCCGTGCCAGCCCCCGCGCCAGGCAAAACCTCGAATTTGGCTCTGACCGTCAAAGATGTTGGCGGAAAGATTCTTCACCAGGAGCAGAAGGTGTTGCATCATTATCCAGCCAATCCCGTTGAGGTCACCTTCAACGAGGATGGCGTCACCCTTGTCAACGGCCAGCCATTCTTCCATATCGGCAACTGGTGGTTTACCAATCGCGGCGACAGGGATGAGGATATGGAATTCCTCAAGGAGGCAGGGTTCAATGTGATTTTCCTGCCCAGAGATGACCCTGAACGCTTTCCTTTGCTGGAAATCTGCCGGCGCCATGGCGTCTATGGCATCGTCGAGCTCCCGCATCGCTATCCCGATGACTGCAAGACACCTGAAAAGAGGAAGGCCTTCAAGGACAAGTGGACAGGCATGATCCAAAAACACCAGAACCACCCCTCGCTCTTTGGGTATTTCGGGCCTGATGAGCCGATGCTGGCAGGCTACCAAATCGAGACGATGTCGGAATTCTACCACTGGGCACGGGACTACGACCCGTATCATCCGCTGTGGGTCAACGAGGCTCCTTGCGGACTGGTCAGCGAACTGACGGCTTACGCCAGGGACACCTGCGATGTGTTCGGCGTCGATATCTACCCCATTGGGGCGAACCATGGCAGTGATTTGGGAGACCGTTCCATGACTGTCGTCGGTCTGCATACCGACCGTTGCGTTCAGGCGGTTGAGGGACGCAGGCCCGTCTGGATGATTCTTCAGGGATTCTCCTGGGCGCACATGCGCAAGCCCGCCCGCTTTCAACCCGTGACCGAAGTGCCCGAGGCGTTGTATCCCACGTATGAGCAGACCAGATTCATGACCTTCGAGTCCATTCTGCACGGAGCCACTGGCGTGCAGTTCCATTATCTGGGCTATACGGTCAATGTCCCAGATGACTTTTGGCGCGGCATTCGTCGCACCACCCTGGAACTCAAATACCTGACGCCCGTGCTGACAGCCAAAAACAATCGGGAGGCCAAAGCCAAATGCGCCAGCCCCAAAGTCAGGATGATGGTCAAGACCCTCAAGGACGCCAACTACTATATTCTGGCCAATGAATCGCCTGAAACGGTCATCGCCGCCTTCTCCGATTTCCCTGAAAAGCAGTTGAATGTCATTTTCCAGGAGGAGCCGATTGCCGTGCGCGACGGCAAGTTTGAACTGATTCTGGAGCCATACGCAGTGCGGGTCATGTCTGAGGCGGCGTTCGCGGCGGCGTCCGTCATCTGGCAGGCTGACACATATCGCCCCTACAGCGACAGACTCAAGGACGACGTTCGCAAATGAGGAACTGTGGTACCTATCCCCCCCACCTGTTTTGACGTATGGGATATCAGATTTGCCACAAGTGTACGGCGTGCCAAGCGTGAGACGCCAACCTGCCCGCGAGGCCTTTAGGCCTCGCGGATTGAAGTAGCCTGGGGGGCTGGATAGATACGAATTGTGTAAAAAAAGGAAACCAGTCGAAGGACTGGTTTCCGAGAAAGATTGCTGGTGGGCGCCGGCGGACTCGAACCGTCGACCTTTTGGGTGTAAACCAAATGCTCTAACCAACTGAGCTAGGCGCCCTTTGAAAAGATAATGTAACTATTCAGAACCCCAGGCTGCTTCAATCCGCGAGGCCTTCAGGCCTCGCGGGCAGGTTGGGGGCTCACGCTTGGCACGTCGTCCGCTTGTGGCAAATCTGAAGCTACGCACGTCAAAACAAGGTGGCGGTACTGAAAGGTTTCAAAATAATATACTCTAGAGGCGCAATTTCGCAACCGGGCTAGTGTCAAATTATGCGCCTGGGGCTGTGGCCGCGCGGAGCGCGGCCTGCCAGACCCGCCACGCGCGCCTGGGGCTGAGGCCGCGTCTGATGCTTGCGGGGGGATGCCAGCGTCAATTGACGCTGGGGGCGGCGCCCTGGCTCAATCCGCCGATGATGATCATGGCGAACACCATGGCGAAGATGGCGATGGTCTCGACCACGCCCAGGGCGATGAGGTAGTAGGCAAAACCCTTGCCCGATTCGGCGTAGGCGTCACAGGCGCCGGCGGCGGCGCGCCCCTGGAAGGCGGCGCTCATGGCGATGGCGATTCCGCCGACAATGCCGATGGCGAGGCAGGTCGGCCAATGCGGGGCCTCGACGTTGAGGAGCTGGAGCATGAGGATGAAGCCGTAGATGGTCTGGGACATCGGCACACCCGTCAGAATGGCCAGCTGGAAGGGGGCAGGGCGGTTCTGCAGGTAGCATTTCTTCCATTCGCCGATGGCGGAGGCGGCGGCGACTCCGCATCCGTATGCGGACCCCATGGCGGCAAAGCCGATGGCGCAGAAGGCGGCAGCCTTGACAAGAGCGGTTTGGGTGAGTTCAAGCATGTTTGTTTCTCCTTTGAACGGTGGTTTTATGTGGTTGTCTGGTTCTTCACTTGGTATTTTCGCAACTCTGAAGCGGATGGTAGGGCTGTCCGCTCCAGGAGATGTCCATGTGCCCTGAAAACTCCAGCGCGTTCAGGCGGATGCCATGCACCAGCACACCCATCAGCGCCAGGCAGATGTTGAGGAGGTGCCCCAGCAGCAGCACCAGCAGGCCGCAGACGACTCCGAGTCCCCCCTTGGCCAGAAGATTGCCGGCCATGCCGTTGAAGGCGTTGGCTATGTAGAAACTGGAGACTCCTACTGCGAACAGACGGATGTACGACAGCGTATCGACGAAGGTGTTGATGAAACTGAAGGGCATGTAGATGACGGTGATGACGCTCGACCAGTCAATGCTGAACAGGAGAATGAGCACGAAGCCGACCGCGAACAGAATCCGGAACACCAATCCCAGGTCGTTGACGGCCTTTCCATCGACCACCAGCAGTTTGGCCAGTCCGTAGTTGCCCCAGAGGAAAACGCCCCAGCCTAGATGTCCCAGGACATCGCGGACTTTGGCGTAGATTGCGCGAAACTCGCCTCCCTTGGGGACATTTCCGTCGTCTGGCTTGAGCAGCCGAAGGCAGGCGCGCCAGACGCGGGCCAGCGACATTTGCGTTCCAGCCAGGAAGAAGCAGATGATTTGGACATGCTTCTGTTCTCCTCTTAGCCATCTCCAGCCTTGCAGCCAGGGGGGGAGTTTGGTGGTTTCAATGGCGAACCAGGAACCGGAGAGGGCCCCGTAAACGAAGGTGCAGACGCTCATCAGCAGGAGGACGTTCAGGCCATCGACCTTTTTCTCGTCACGGCAATGCAGACGCAAACCCAGTGTAATGAGGGTGAAGATGAGGCCGTAGCCCGCGTCTCCGATGAGCATGGCGCAGAATATCGAGAGGAAGACAAGCATGGAGA
>JAFRLP010000411.1 GCA_017431185.1 Victivallales bacterium
GGAAGTGGAGTCGGCCATGATCGCTACATGGTAGCCCATGTCGCGGTAGTACTCCGCCAGGGTGATGCCCGTGTAGATGCTGACCTCACGGGCGGGGACGGGCATGTTGGAGGTGTTGGCGATGAGGATGGTGCGCTCCATCAGCGACCGTCCCGTTCTCGGGTCAGTCAGTTCGGGGAATTCGCGGAGCACCTCGGTCATCTCGTTGCCGCGCTCCCCGCAGCCGATATAGACGATGATTTTGGCGTCGCACCATTTGGCCAGCGCCTGCTGGGTCATGGTCTTGCCGGTGCCGAAACCGCCTGGAATGGCGGCTGCGCCGCCCTTGGCGATGGGGAAGAAGGTATCGACGACGCGCAATCCCGTCAGCAACGGCTCCAGCAGGGGCACACGCTCCCGCACAGGACGGGCCACGCGCACGGGCCACCACTGGTACATCGTCAGTTCACGGGTCTCGCCGTTCGCGGTCTCCACGGTGCAGATGACGGCATTGCCGTCGTATTCGCCCTCCGCGACCACGGATTTGACCGTGCCCGATACGTCCGGCGGGCAGAGGATCTTGTGCAGAACGCTCAGCGTCTCCTGCACTTCGCCGAGGATTTGCCCGCCAGTCACGCTGTCCCCGACCTTCACCGTCGGCGTCAGACGCCATTTCCTGGCCAAATCCACGGGCATGGTCTTCTCGCCGCGCTTCAGGAGCGCGCCGCTCTGTTCGGCTATCTGCCTCAGGGGTCGCTGGATACCGTCGTAGATGGTGCCCAGCAGCCCGGGTCCCAGCAGAACGGACAGCGGACGCCCGCTGCAATAGACCGGCTCGCCGGGCCGCAGTCCGCTGGTGTTCTCGTACACCTGGATGGTGGCCTGGCCGTTGCGCACCTTGATGACCTCGCCCATCAGGCGCATCTCGCCGACCTCCACCACTTCCTGCATTCCAGCGTGCTCCATCTGGCGGGCCAGTACAATCGGCCCGTTCACGCGGACGATTTCGCCAATATGGTTCTCTTGCTCAACAGGCATTTCCTCAAGCCTCTCTTTTTCCGCCGTGGTTGCGCGCCCTACGGCGCGGTCGATGTTTCCGTGACCAGAAGGCGAAGAGCCTCCTGGTTGTAGCGAAGCCGTGCGGCGTAGGTGTTGTCGAAGGCGCGTGTCCCGTCCGCCGTCTCAAAATAGAGGCCAGGGGCGGACGTGTCCGATGGCTGAAGACGGAACACGGCGTTGCTGCCGGAGGGAAGCGCCTCCTGGGCAATGGACTGCAGCCAGCCTTCCGTCACAATCGCGGAGTCCGCCGTGGGGAAGCGGACGATGATTTCGTCCTCTCCCAGGGCACGGAGAGCCTCCGCGGCCAGTTGTCGAAGCGATTGCTCATGTTCGGGGCCGCCGATTGCGGCGCACTGCTCCAGGGCGCGCTTGAACAGTTCGTCCAGGCACTCCTCCCGCCGAATGATTTGGATGCGGTGGATTCTGCGCTGGATTTCGAGGTCAACGGCGCGTGTGGCCGCCTCTGCCTCCTGGCTCATCTCCTGCTGACGGGAAGCCAGGATGGCGTCCGCCTGCTTCCGGGCCTCCTCCATCGCCCTTCGGGCGGTGGCCTTGGCGCGGTCAACCAGGCGCCGGGCCTCGCCTTGCGCCTCCGCCAGGATGGCCTGGCGCAGTTTCTCTTCCTGGGATTGCTCAGTCATCACACGTTGTCCTGTGGCTTCGTTTCAACGATTTTAATGCCAACTGCCTCGCTGATGAGGGATTGCAGCGAACGACGTTTGCCGGAGGCCCCCCACAACCCTGGGACGACGGCGAGGAACGGCGGGCAGGTCGCCAGGCGATGCGCCTTGACCTCCGGTTCAATCATGCCCTCCACCTGTTCGGTGATGAGCAGAATGCCCTGGCCGTCCGCTATGGCCTTCTGGAAGGCGGCGCGCGCCTCCTCGGGCGTGGACACGGCGTCCCCTGTGACTCCCGCGAAGCGGTAGCCAAGCAGCGTGTCAGCGTCCCCTATGATGTGGTAGGCCATGGGTGGTGTCAGCCGGGGATTTTGAAGATCAGGAACAGCGCGACGAGGAAGCCGAACAGCGCCAGTCCCTCGCCCATGCCGACCAGCGCGATGGCCTTGCCGAGCAGTTCCGGCTTTTCGGTGGCCGCACCCATGGCCGCAGCGCCGATTTTGCCCACTGCAAAGGAGGCGGCCAGGCTGCTGGCGCCCAGGCTGATGGCGATGGCCCAGTAGATGCTGCCGTCAACGGGCACCTGCGCGGCGGTCGCAGCAGCCTCCTCGGCGAAGGCGGCGCCGGCGGTCAGTGCGCAGAGCGCAAACAAGGTGAGTTTGGTGATGGTTCTGCCGAACATTTCAGTGTTCTCCTTGTGATGGGTTGGGTTGTTTTATGTGGAATGGATGATACGGAGTCCCGCTGCCGCTGAAATACTTGCCGAACAGTTCATAGTACTCCAGACGGACGCTTTGGATCATGGCCACCATCCCCTCGAAGCCGATGACCAGGGCATTTCCCAGCGCCACGATGAGGATGGAGACCAGCAGGCTTCCCGTGAAGTGGAAGGAGAGGATTTGTTTGGCGATGGCGTAGATGGCGACGCAGAGGGCCGCGTGGCTGATGGCGTATGCCCCGATACGCACAAAGGAGACGGTGCCGCTCAGGTATCCCGTGAGGGTCTCCATCAGTTCCAGGCCCGTCTCCAGGACCTCGGCGAAGAGCCCGGCGCCCTCCCCTTCCTCCCTGGTCTTCTGAAGCCGTGCCAGCAGCGCGCGAACAGGAAGCTTCAACGCCAGGGCAATGATGGGAATCACCACAAAGGCAATCCCCCAGCGCGGGAAACGGCCTGTGCCCACCGCCACCACGCCCGCCAGAAGCGCCGCCCAGTAGAACAGCAGCCCCAGCACGCCGAAGCGGTCGAACACCCCCTCGAAATAGCGCCTGGCGAGAAAATGGTTGACGATGTTGATGATGACCGCCACGCTCATCAGCACGGTGCCCAGGCCGACCGCCGTCAGCAGCAGGCGGGATGTGTCGGACTGGTGCAGCGGACTAAGCCAGAGGGGCCAGCGCAGCCCCAGGATTTCGCCCTCCAGTTCGTAGCCGAAGACGCTGCCGTAGCCAAAGCCGAACAGCACCGCCGTGAAACCGCAGAGCATGATGATAAGCCCTCCCTCCCTGAAAGTCTGGTCGGTGGATTTCTTGCGCAGGAGCCAGCCAATCAGCGCCAGCGCCGCCCCCTGTCCGATGTCCCCGAACATGAACCCGAACAGCAGCACGAAGGTGACTCCCACGAAGACCGTCGGGTCAAGTTCATTGTAGCCAGGCAGACCATAGCTCTTGATGAGCATCTGGAAGGGGCTCCGCAGGAGTCCTCCGCGCATTTCCACAGGCACGGCCTCCAGGCCTGCATGGACTCTCGCGTCCTTCTCGGCGGGCACGGCCTCCACGACCCCCGTGCCGTCCGTGGCCTGCGCGACCAATGCCTGAATCCTCCCCACGCTCTCCTTCGGGGCCCAGCCGGAGATGCAGCGCAGGCGGGAGGATTTCCCGAAGAGGCGCCGCGCCTCCTCAAGGGCATGCGCCGTGCGGAGTTGCGCCCGCATCGCCAGGAGCGTTTCGCCGTGCTGTTCGGCCAGTCGCAGGGCCTTTTGGCGGACGTCCTCCAGCTCTTTCTGCAAGGCGGCAATCCGCCCGTCAAGCCGGTCCCTCTCCTCGATGGCGCTGCCCGTCACCTCAGGCACTGGAGTCTCTTGGAAGCCAAAGCGGTCAAGCGTGCTCCGCACAGCGCCTCGGTTGCGCTTGGTGCAGAGCACCAGAATGCCGTCGCCATGCTCGGCCTTGACCATCACCGCCCGCTCCCCCAACTCCAGCATGCAGCGGGATTCCAGTTCAGCCGCAAGACGCCCCACGAAGACATGGACGTGCGCCAGATTGCGCAAAAGTTCCATTCGGATGTCCTGGACAGGGTAGCCCGCCACGGTGGCCCGCTGTCTGTCCAGGGCCCCCGTCTCCTCGATGAGTTGCGCGGCCTGCTCCTCATTTTCCTGAAGGTCATGCTCCAGTTTGTCCAGCAGCGCCGCCATCTCCTCCCAGGGGAGTTCGGCCTTCGGGGCGGACGGGGCGGCGCCGTCCACCCTCCCCACCAGTCCCAGCGACGAAATCACGTGGTCAAGGCGCGGCAGCATTGCATCCGGACGCGGGCGCTCGCCGTCCGTCTCCGCAGTCAAAAGATGCTCGGCGGACTGCTGAACGGCATCCACCAGATGCACAAGTCCGCTCTCCCCCAAGGCACGCGCGACCGCGGCCTCATGCCTGTTCAGCACGAGGATGTTCACTTTGCACATCTTGACGGGACGGAACATCGTCAACCTCCTATCATCATTTCCTGAAGTTCGCGGGAGGGCAGACCGAAATGCACGCCCTCATAGACCCGCGAGATGTTCAGGCTTTCAAAATGCAGTAGCACGGGGTAGGCGGGAATGGAGGAGTCGGGAGCCCCCAGGTCCATGAACATCTGGTTCGCCCGCCGGTACAGCAGGTCCCACAGCGCTCGCTCGCTTTGGTATAACGGCTGCTGCCCTGCAAGCGGCTCAAGGACCTGCCGGAACGCTCTCGGCAAGGCCGCGAGAACCGCCTCGCTCCGCCTGCCGACCAGGGAGTCCAGGAGGGTTTCCGAAAGGGCGTTTCCGCCGGGCAGCCACACCTCCGCCATCCGCGCGCCGTCAAAATGGTAGGTCTGCATATTGCGCAGCAGCATGTCCAGATTGAGGATATCCACGCGCAGGCCATTCAGTTCCTGCGCCTGACGGGAAAAGGCCAGCGGCGCGGCCTTGGCGGCGCGGAACGCATGGGCGGCGCACATCCTGTCCAATGCGCACTCCAGCATCATGATGTCATGGTCGTCCGCAAACCGGCTGACAATGGCGGTCAGCCTCTCCTTCTCCAAACCGGGAAAATCGGGAATGGCCGACAGGAAGGAGGCCGTGTTCGGCTGCCTCAGAATGGCGTGGCTGTCCAGCATGGGCACTCCCTCCGCCTGGACAAGCATGGCGTCGGGATTGGTCTGGCGCTCCTCAGGAAGAAAGCGGCAGTGCAGCAGCGTCTTGAGATTTTCGTAATGGGCGCCGGCAATCAGCGACCGATAATAGCCGGCGGCCTCGCCGCCCAGCAGACCGGCCACCTCGGCGAGCCTGGCCAATTCGCGAGTGCGCAATTCCCTGTGGAAACCCTCGCGGTCCATGCCATTCAGCCCAATGCCGCGCAGCGCCTGCTGCAACGACTCGACCGTGCCGCTGTTGAGCAGGCGGTGCAGAGCCGGTCCGCGGACAGCGCGCGCCCACCGTCCATGCAGCAAGGCAAAGACGAAATCGTGGCTGACATTGGAGTCGATTCTCGACATGGCTGATGTTTTGCGCTACGCTACTTGTCGGGGTGAAGAAGGGCGTCCGTCACCTTGGGCAATGCGGTGGTCAGTTTCTGGCGGAACCGGTCGATTTCACCGGCCAGTTCCTGTTCGCCCTTGGCGAGGCCCGACTCAAGGCGACGCCGGTTCTCGGCCTGCACCGCCTGAATCTGGGCTTTCGCCTCGGCGACAAGATTCTTCTGCACGGTCTCCACCAGTTTCGTGGCCTCCTGGCGACCGGTCTCCGTGATTTTGGCGGCCTCCGTCTGCGCGGCGGCGATCAAGGCGTCGGCCTCCTGCTCCACCGCCAACATTCTCTTCAGAATGTCGTCCATGACACGCTACTCCTCGTTTTCCTGGATGATGCGGATGATTTCCTCGGGGGTGCGGGCGTTCTTCAGCTGCCCGGTGAATTCAGGTATCGCCAAAAGGCGACCGATTTCCGCCAGCGCCTCGATATGGGGCACAGGATTGCCCGTCTCGGAGAACAGGGTCAGCACCACGTAAACAGGCTCGTCATCCAGAGAGTCAAAATCAATGCCATCGCGGACTATCCCGATGGCGATGAGAACGCCTTTGATGCCCTCCAGTTTGCCATGCGGCAACGCGAATCCCGGCGCGATGCCCGTGGACATCTTGGACTCGCGCTCCATCAGGGCATCCACGGCCAATTCGCGGTCAGGAACCAGCCCTTCCTGAACGAACAAATCCACCATCTCTTCGAAAAGCTCCTCTTTGCTGCTGGCTTCCACATCCAGTTTGATGAGAGAGGGCTTCAACAATCTAGAAATCAACATTTCAGCACCTGCGATAAGTTCTCGCGCGGATAAAAGGTTTGCGGCCAGTCTTCATCGAAGGCAAACGATACGTCGGGATAAACCAATCAGGACGGACACGATACGCTGACCGAAATAAATAATATACCATTGTTTTGCGGAATTGCAAATCACCATTGGGCAACTCCTGCCCAACTCCTGCCCAACCATTTAGGACTCCGCGTAATCCCTCACTCCTGTGAAACACCCTGCTTTGCCGGCGGAATTCCCGCCACTGCTTTTTGTTTCGTGCATTATGTCGGCGGCGAGGACGCCGCCGCTACTACTCACTGACACTGGTCAATGCCGTATTGGCCGCGCGGCGCGCGGCCTGCCAAACCTGTCTGTGAAACCAGGCACA
>JAFRLP010000412.1 GCA_017431185.1 Victivallales bacterium
AGCCGCGGGGTGTGGTGGCGGCGCAAGCCGCGGGGTGTGGTGGCGGCGCAAGCCGCGGGGTGTGGTGGCGGCGCCCGCCGCGGGACTCAGTATTCCTCGGCGATTTGCGCGGCGGTTTTGAAGGTGCCGCCCATCTTGCGCAGGCCCGCCAGCATCCTGTCGAGTTCCTGGCAGGCCACATCACCGCAGTTCAGGGTGATGAAGTCAAGAGGTTTGACACTGGCCTCGCCGTAGTCGATGGGGCCGCGCGGCATGGGATGGAATTCCCAGGGGTGGATATAGAAGAGCAGGACTGGCCGTGCCCCGCGTTCGGAGACATAATCGATAAAGGCGGAGGAGCGTCCCAGCATGTATTCCGCGCCTTTGGTGCGGAACAGCGGCCACTGGTCGCGGTCACGCTGGTAGGGGTCGTTGCTCACCATCGCCAAATCGCAGAAGTTGGGGATTTCCACGATTTTCATGTCACCCGCGATGGTCCAGTCATTCTTGGCGGGGTGATAGGGCTTGAAGTTGGTGCGGTAGAAATAGAGCGGGAGCGTGGCGTCCGCCTTGTATCCCAGGTCTTCCAGGACATTGACGACCTTGGTGCTGCCCCACAGACGCGGGCAGCGGAAGGAGGTGGGGTGGATTCCAGTCACGGACTCGACTTGGCGCGTGGCTTCGCGGATGCGTCCCTCGACCTCAAAGTCGCACACAGGCCAGTTGTTGGGGAGCGGGAAGATGGGGTCGCCCAGCGTCTCGTGGACAAGGGAATGGCAGCCTGTCTCATGCTGGGCGGCGGCCACGTCCCGCGCGACCTTGGCGTTGTTGGTGGCGGCGTGGCCAGTCCAGAAGAACGTGGCTTTTGCGCCGTTGTTGGCCAGAATCTCCAGCAGACGGTAGGTGCCGTGCTGGATGCCCTCGTAGAAGTCGGTGAAACTGCCGACATCGGTTTCCATGTCGATGCCGATGGTAATGTCAAAGTCAGCCATGGTCTTCTCCTGAATCAGAAATCCGTGAGATTGGTGTGGATGGCGTCCAGTTTCGGGCTGTACGCGATGGGGCCCTGTTCGGTCATCTCATAGACGGTCTCGATGCGGACGCCGTTGAATTCGGGGTGGCCGAAGAAACTGACGTCGATGCTGACCGTCATGCCAGGCAGCAGAATGTCCTTGCTGTTCGGTCCGAAGAAGGGGGCTTCGGCCTCATTCAGTCCAGTGGTGTGGACAAATGGGCAGACCAGGTATTTGGCAAAGCCCAGCTTGTCGAAATAGGCGCGTGCGGGGGCATCGACTTCCTGTCCGCTCTTGCCGACCTTCAGGACCTCTTTGGTCAGGCAGAAAGCCTCGCGCAGATACTTCATGCACTCCTTTTGGCGCGGGGTGTATTCGCCGCTGACAGGCAGAGTGTCACCGATGACGCCATTGTAGCCAGACACCTTCGGGGAGAGTCCGATCATCACCATTTCGCCAGCCTGGAGCACTTTGGTCGTGGCGGTGGGAACCACCGCGTTGCCGCGCACGCCGCTGCCCACGATGGCGGTGAAGCCGAAGCCGTTGGCTCCTCTGCTGCGGGCTGCGTACTCGCCCGCCGCCGCGACCTGGATTTCCATCTGGCCAGGCTGAATGGCGGCCTTCATCGCGTCGTAGCACACATCGCTGATGGCGAAGGCCTTGCGCATCTCGCCGCGTTCCCAGGGCGATTTGATGTAGCGCAGGTGCAGGAATTCCTCGGAGATGTCGCTGATGGCCACGCCTTTGAGCCCTGCCTCCAGAGCCTGACGGCAGCCGTAGGGCATCTGTGCGCCGCCGACAATGCCCAGGGACTTGAACGAGCCGAGTTCACGGTTCAGTTCCTCGAAAAGCTGGTCAAAGGAGAGAATCGTGGCGGCGGGGTACTCCTCGTCGGGCACCATGAAGACGGGGAAGTTGCGCGTCTCCTTGACGGCGCTGTCCTGCTTGGCGAAGGGTTCGCTTTCGGGGCCGCCCAGCAGCAGTGGCGTGCCGTGGCGGGGCACCAGAACGGCGCCGCTCTCGAACTGCGGGCACCAGCCCGTCAGATACCAGCCATTGGCGATGTTCAGTTCATCGTAATAGACCAGCGCGGCGTCCAGGTTCTTCTCTTCCAGAATCTTGCGCACCGCCGTCAGGCGCGCGTCGCTTTCGCTTTGAATCAGGTAGCCCATTGTCTTCTCCTTTCGGGGTTGAGGTTGAGGTCGTTTCCCGCTTTGGGCGGGAGTGATGTTTTAACACAAACTGTGTTTTATTATAACATGACCCAGATTTGCGGTTTTGCAAGCCACCGGCAATTATTTTTTGGGGAATTATTCTCTTTCGTGGTAATGTCCTCGGCGATTGATTAGAGAGCGCAGGACCCGACTTTCGGGACGGAACCGCAGAATCTTAAGAATTCCCATTTTTGAATGGAGACAGATGAAAAACCACTTTTTTTTTCAAAAACTGTAACCTTTATCAAAATACCGTGTATTCAAGGTGAACATCAACTTGGAGAAAAGCAAAATGGAAATCAACACCAATCCCAGTATAAAGACCAATCTCACTGGTCTCACCCCAGCGGTTAACGAGTCCTCCAGCAACAACGTGAAGCCTGCTTCCGTGGTCTCCAGACCCGCTCTGGCGGTTACCCAGGCAGACAATGCCCCCCTTGGCGGACTGGACGGGGAGCTCAATATTCCAGACAGTGTGCTGGACACCAATGACAAACTGGGGCAACTGGTTCAGTCTGCCTTCAACCTGCCAGCGCCACCTATGGTCAAAGCTGACTGAGTGCCGACAAAAGGGGGGGCAGAATTCGGAAAAGGCGCAGAGCCGATTTGAAACAGGTTTGTAACTATTCAGCACCCTAGGCTACTTCAATCCGCGAGGCCTAAGGCCTCGCGGGCAAGTTGGGGTCTTTATTCCCGGCACACCTGGTTTCTGTGGCTGATCTGCTAAACAAGGGCAGTGGTTCTGAACAGTTACACAGGTTTATGCCAAATGGCCCTGGGCGGTGAAGCGCAGAGCAGGAGGCTCGTCGGGCAGCGCGCCGTCAATGCGGAGGCGGAATCCGCCGTCAGAGTCGATTTGACCAGTTGTGACCAGGCGCGTCCCTGGGGGAGTCGCCAGCAGATAGTTGACGCTGAGGTGGGATAGGGCGGCGGGGTGGTTCAATTGCCTGGCCAGCCAGTCGGTGGCGATGGCTGCGTAGCGGGCGTTGTTGAGGTGCTGGTTGACATCCACCAGATGCTCCGTCACCACGGTTTCCATGGGGGAGTCCAGACCGTCGATGGAGAATTTGGCGGGAAGTTGGAAATGCTGCGGCATATCACTGTTGTCGGGCAGCTGTACAGGCAGGGCCTCAGGCAGGCGCAGCGGACGCATGCGGACAAAATCCACCAGACACCAGAAACTCGTGCCGAAGGTGACAATCTCCCCGTCTGCATCCTTCAGAAGATATTCGCGCAGAGCGAACAGACGGTCAAAGCCAGAAGGCCAGGTCTGCAGGGTGAGACGCTCCCCGCTGGCTGGCGCACGCCGAAACTGCAAGGTCATACGGGACAGCACCCACATCATGTTGCCTGAAGTGGCCATATTGAAGCCGCATCCCAGAGCATCGGCATGGTCGGCCGCCCCCTGTTGAATGTAGTCAAACAACGCGTCGGTCTTCAGTCGATTTTGGCGGTCAACTTCGGAATGGCGTACTCGAAAATCCTCTCTCCAGACACGTGGCGGCTGATGGTTGTCCATAAATCTCAATGGCAGTTCAGCATGGCGGTGATGGCTCGGTATGCCTTGGCGGCGACGTCGCCTGGCACCGTGATCTGCGGACCTTCGTTTTCCAGGGCGGCCAGCAGTTTTTTCAGGGTGGTCTTCTTCATGTCCGCGCAGACCAGAGGCGGCTGGATGGGATAGAAGGTGTCCTCGGGGGCGGCCTCCTGAAGGGCATGAACAATGCCCTGCTCGGTGCCGACAATCCAGCTTTTTCCGGAACTGCCGCGCACCAGGTCAATCATCTGTCCCGTGGAGAGAACGTAGTCCGCGTACTGCTGGGTTTCGGGGCGGGTCTCCGGATGGACCAGCACCTTGGCGCCAGGATGCTTTTTCCGCGCCTCCGTTATGGATTGCGGCTCCAGTTCACGGTGGATGGGGCAGCAGCCGTTCCACAGCACCATCTTCCGGCCCAGGGCCTTCTGGACAAACCGTCCGAGATACTGGTCCGGGACAAAGAGGATTTCGGGCACGTCGCCCAGGGAGCGCACCACTTTCAGTGCATTGGAGGAGGTGCAGCAGATGTCGCTTTCCGCCTTGACCTCCGCCGTGGAATTGACGTAGCAGACGACGGGGGCGCCAGGATGCTCCGCCTTGAACTGGCGCAGCTGCTCGCCCGTGATCATCTCCGCCATGGGGCACCCTGCGTCCGCATCGGGCATGATGACCTTTTTGGCGGGATTGAGAATGGCGGCGGTCTCCGCCATGAAGCGCACACCGCAGAACACAATCAGTTCGGCCTCCTGGAGTTGCGCGGCCTTGACGGACAGACCGTAGGAGTCGCCCGTGAAGTCCGCCACTTTCTGAATCTCGGCAGGCTGGTAGGTATGTGCCAGAATGACGGCGCGCTTCTGTTTGCGTAACTGGTTGATTTGGCTAAGTATGGTGGACATGGCGAGGAGATGGGGGGGGTTAACGTTTCTTCAGGGCGATTCGGTCTTGAACCGTGCCGTCCTGCCTGATGCAGGAGATGGTCAGCGTGTCGCTGGAGACCTCGCCCAGCAGCAGGCTGGTGGTGTCATTGGCGATGACCTGGAACGGCAGCGCGGGCGGCTCTTGGTAGGGCAGGGGAGGTGTGCATCGCCCTGTGCCTGGATCAATGCGGAAATACCTATGGACATGGCCAGACAGCATGACGTCCAGCCTGGCCTCGGGCGTGTCCAGGATGCCCTGGATAAGCCGCATGGGCGCCTGTCCGTCGTATTTGTCTGTCCTGTACGGGGGGATATGCAGAAGGGCCACGCGGAAGCGCGCCTCCTGCCATTGCGGGGTGAGAGTGAGTTCGCGCAGCCATTCCCGCTCCTCGTCAATCATGGTTGAGTTGTCGAAGAACGCGCTGTCGTCCTCGTGGTCGCTGCCGATGTCGAGGTTGGCGAAGCAGACCCCCGCATGGGAGAAGGCGCTGTAGGTCTTGCCCGTGGGATGCCCCATCATTTCCAGGAAAGTCGAGGAGAAGATGCCCAACTGCTCGTGGTTTCCGCGAACAATCACCAGAGGGTGGTTCTGGGCGTAGGAGCCGCACTCGACGTCCAGGTAGCCGTCATAGAACGTATCGGCGCCCGCCTGGAGGGAGAGCATGTCGCCTAGGTTGGCGAGGAATGCGGTGCCAGCCACCTGCGGCAGGTTCAGCAATCTCCGCAAGGTCAGCGCGTTGGAGTGGATGTCGCTGACCGCCGCGAAGGAGAACGCCTCTGGCTGGCTGGCGAAGGTGCGGAAATGGAACTGCGGGCTTTCCGTCAGCACCGCCTTTTTCTTGAGGAAGGTCATGGCGGCCAGGCGATACTCGTACTCCTTGCCTGGATGCAGACCCGTCAGATGGGCTTGATGGAATATGCGGTCGCTGAACAGGATGCCGGTCTGGTGCTCCCACGGCAGTTCCGTCCACTCCCGATTGCCTTTTTCACGGTAGTGGACGGTGGTTGCGCAGCGGCCGGCCGTCTCCCAGGCCAAGGTGACCTCCCCGCAGTCTGGGTGGGCCAGGAACGGGCCGTGAGTGACCTGTTCGGCGGGAGTGGCGAAGGCTTCCATCGCCTGTTCGTAGCCTTGGCGGTCGAGTTTGCCAGGGACCCAGGCGCCCGTGGCGGAGAAATAGGCCAGGTCGTAGTCGCAGAACAGCAGCTGTCCGTAGTTCTCCGTCTCGTGGAACCCGACGAGCAGGGGCTCCCAGGAGGTCAGCGGCCCACGTCCAGGCCGCTGGCGGCAGAGATTGAAATAGACTCCCAGGTTGGAGAGTCTGAATCGCCGGATGGGAATGCGCACCAGTGCGCTCCAGCCGTAGGGGGTGCGGGCGGTCTCGGCGGACCAGGTACACTGTTTTCCGCAACTGTCGAATTTGCCGCCGCCCGCCCCGACCGCCAATTGGAGCTGCCAGGGGATGGGGTCGATGGCTCCGAAGAAGATTTCCAGCAGGTCGCCTTTCCAGATGTCCATGCCGTCCTCGGCGTAGTCAGTGCATACCTGCTCTGGATGCGGGTCGTGGCAGAGCACCTGAAGCACCAGGGAGCCGTCTTCCTGCCAGACGGTGAATTCGGTGGTTGCGTCAGTGGCTTCTCCCGTCTGGTAATGCCCGAAGTCACTGGCTGTCGCCCGCGTGCCCTGCGGTATGGCCAATGCCATCAGGCGGTTGGTGCGGTAACTGACAAAGGTGGTGCCCATGTTGCTTTTCCGTTGTTCGGGCGATGATGCTGTGTGGCGGAAATCTCTCCGTCCGCTGTAAATTTAACCTTCCCTTGGTGCTTTACAAATGGCGTGGGGGCAAAAAGCGGCTGTACTGGTACTGACCGCGCTCCGCGCGGTCAGTGCAGCGTCTGGCCTGTATCAGATGGCGAGGCGTTACCTTGCTTTTTCCCGGATGCGGGTTTGCATAATGGCCATTGCGCCATTATCTTATCGGCAGACTGCAAAACCTTCACCCCCCATCGGCGTCTCGACTCATCAGAATGCCCTCCTGATTCATGCTCTTCGATACTCTTCGCTACTATTGGACGCTCTGGAAATGGAAACGCCGTGCTCATCGCCGTGAGCGCCCTCACATCAAAATCGGCAATCTGAAGGACTTTTTCCGTCAGCTGAACGCCCTGGAAGTCAAATATGTGGTGCTGCGCTGGTTTGAATGCGTGCCGCTGACGGCGGCGGAGGAGACCCAGTATGCGGGGATGGGAGGGGACGTGGACATCCTTGCGGACGCGGAAGGGCTCCTGCCCCTTTGTCGCGCAGTGGCCTCCCATCCGGGGAAAATCAAACTTGACCTGCATTCCAACCGGCTGGTGCTCGGCACGGACATCAAACGCTTCACCTACTATCCGCCCGTGCTGTGCCAGGACTTGCTTGAGTCGCGGGTCAAGGACCCGAAGGGGGAATTCTATCGTCCGGACGACCGGCGCTACCTCTATTCGCTGGCCTATCATCTGGTTTACCACAAGGGGCTTGCTTCCGGGTTGCCGACGGGGTTTCCGGAGTTGCCTCGACAGCCCAGGGAGAGCGAAAGGCATGACCCCGAGGCGACGCTGCGTGAACTGGCCGCCGCCGTCGGGGAGGAACTGCCGGCTGAATTGACCATCCTCCAACTCCATTTATGGCTGAAGCAGCGCGGCTGGAACATGCCCCTGGATTTGCTGCTGCGCTGGCCAAAGCCGCATCCGGTTCTGCGGAGTCTCTACCAGCATGAAAGGGAGAGGTTGCGCAAGGATTTGGGTGGCCACCAGAATCTCTGCGTCTATCTGCTGCGGGAGGACGCGATTCAGGCCGGCGCCACGGAGGAGATCCTGGCGGAAATCAAAACGCGCTACCGAATTCTGGACACGGTGAAGTTCACTCCCGAACAGCAGCAGCACGTGATTCGACGCACGCGCGGCGGAAATTGGACGAAGCGCAAGCAAGTTCGCCTTTTCCTGCCGGAAATGGCGGTGGTGTGTCAGGTGAAGGTGCCGTTTACGCCCATCGATGACGAGACGGTGACGGCCAGCGGGCATCAGTCCGCGAATCCCGAAATCCGGTTCAAGCATGAGATGCGCCGGAAACTCGCCGAAAAATACCCTGATGCGGATGAATTTGTCCACGGCAGCGACAATGACATCGAGAGCATGGAATACATCGAGGCGATTTACGGGGAGGACGGCTGGCAGGCGAAATGGGGGCAATTCTTCCCTGAGGAGCCGTAAAAAAAACGACTACCAGAAGCGCAGGAATGACGTGTGGCCCGCTGCCAGGAGTCGCGCCAGCATGCGGTGCTTGAACTTGCCGTATTGGCGCAACACTGGAAAAAGGTGTTCGCGGAACAACTCCGAGGATATCAGGGTTTTGGCGTGCTGCCTGCACTCTTCGGCATTGGCGGCGAATTTCCGGATTGCCCAGAGGTATTCGGCTGATTTCGGGGCAACCAGGCGGCGGGACTGCCGTGTGCGCAGCGCCAGGTCGTCCAGCGCGACGATCAGCATCTCCAGGTTGTTCAGCCGCTTCGCCAGAGGGATTGCGTGGACGCAGGAGTCGGGATTCTGGCGATAGCAATAGACCTCGGTGTCATAGTCAATGGCGACGGTCGGCTGCACGGAGAGGAGGTAGGTCAGCGTGAAAAGCGTGTCCTGCGCGTGCCGGAGCGCGGAGTCGAAGCGGAGGCCCCTGTCGCGCAGGGCGGCCGTGGAGAAGAGTTTCGCCCAGCAGGTGCAGAAGACGTCCTGGTGCGGCCAGAAGGCATCCAGGCTGTCTCTGGTGGAGAATTGATGAAGGCCGGCTTGACGGCGGAAATGGATGCCGCCCGCCTTTCCCGCGTCTGTGTATTGCCTGGCGTTGGCGCAGACGAATTGGGCTTTGGTGCGGCCCTGGATTTCCAGAAGCGATTCAACGGCATTGGCAGGCAGCCAGTCGTCTCCATCGGCAAAGATGACCCAGGGTGCCTTTGCGGAGTCCAGGCCGGCGTTTCGGGCGACGGAGACTCCGCTGTTCTGGCCGAGGAAAATGCCCTGCAAGCGTGAATCCCGGGCGGCGAATTGCCGGATAATCTGCGCCGTGTCGTCCGGAGAGCAGTCATCCACCGCGATGACCTGAATATTGCGATGTGTCTGAGCCAATGCGCTCTGCAAAGTCTGGGAGAGATAATTACCGACCTTGTAGCAGGGAATGACAATCGTGATGTCTGGAGTCATGGGGGAAGACCTTGTTGCCTTTGTTTTTTTCGACTACTAAAGTAGCGCGGCAATGGCGTTTTGCCACCCGCCATCGGCAAAATCGGCGAAAACAGAATCGTTTTTTGCAATGCTTCTGTGTCTGATTGAATTTTTCTAGTAAAATGCTATATTATATTACTTTATGTCATCAATGTTTCTGGAAAATGAGATTTCTCGTTTCATGCATACCCTTTGATAACGGCAAGAGCGGTATTTCCGTGTACACGCAGGAGGTTGTACGCGAATTGTTGCGGCAGGGGCATGAATTGACGCTTTTTCTGGAGCCTGGCGAGGACGGAGAGGCATGGAGGGCGTTGGGCGCGACGGTGAAGTTCGCCCCCCGCTGGACAGGGCGGGCCCTTTTCAGCATGCTGTGGCATCTGCTTGTCCTGCCGTTCTGGATATGGTGGCGTCGGAGGGAGTTTGACGGCCTGGTCATCTGCGCCGCCAATCGGCGGGTGTGCGCCTTTTACCCGATTCCCACCACGGCGACGGTGCATGACCTGGCGAACTTCCACATCGCGAACAAGTATTCGCGGCTTCGGATGTTCTATCTGGCCCATGTCATGCCGTTCTTCGCGAAAAGGGCTCACCGCCTTGTGGCGGTAAGCGGCGCCACAAAGGCGGATATGTGCCGTTTCTGGCACTGTCGGGAGGAGGATGTGACGGTGCTTTACAATGGCTGCGCGATGCCGGAGTCGCAGGGGGAGGCGGCGCACGGCGGTGCGCTCCTGTACATTTCCCGCATCGAGCATCCAGGCAAGAACCACGTGCGGCTGATTGAGGCGTACAGCCGTCTGGAGCGGGAGGTCGCCCAGGCGCACCCCCTGCTTCTGGCCGGCGCGGACTGGCGGGACGCGGAGACCGTCCACAAGGTCGCTGCGCAATCCCCCAATGCGGAGTGCATTCGCTTCACGGGTTTCGTCGAGGATTTGGGGAGTCTGTGGCGTGAGGCCGGTTTCTATGTGTTCCCCAGCCTGTTCGAGGGATTTGGCCTCTCGCTGATCGAGGCGATGAGGCAGGGGATTCCGTGCGCCTGCTCGAACAACGGCGCGCTGGGCGAACTGGCGGGGGAGGCCGCCGTTACCTTTGACCCCGAGAATGTCGATGAAATGGCGGCTGCCCTGAAAAAACTGCTTGGGGAGAGTGCGTCCGAGAGAAGCGCGCGGATTGCCCGCGGGTACGGGCAGGCGGGGAAGTTCTCATGGGAGGCGCACGCGAAGGGAATCGTCCAGTTGCTTCAGGGATGCCATCAGGCCGATGGCAGGGTGAGGATGTTTGGCATTCCGGTGGCGAAGCTCACGGAAAACGAGGCCCTGGAGAGAATCGTCGCCATGGCCAAAACCCCGACTGCCGGGCGGTCACGGCAGGTCGCCACGCTGAACGTCAACTTCATCTCCACCGCCGTGGCCGGCTGGCCATTCAAGGGGAACCCCGAACTCTGGGGGTATTTGCGCAATGCCGATCTGGTGACGGCTGACGGGATGCCGCTCGTGCTTCTTTCGCGGCTCATGTTCAATCCGTTGCCGGAACGGGTTGCCGGCGCGAATCTGGTCCCCGCCCTGTTCAGGCGCTTTGCCGAGGAGGGGTTGTCCATCTATGTGCTCGGCGGCGACAAGGAGGTTCTGGACAAGGCCCTTGACATACTGCCGAAGGCCAAGGTGGTCGGGACAGACCTGTCCTGGGTGCAGCTGGACAAGGAGCAGCCTGAGATCCTGGAGCGCATCAACGCGGCGAAACCGGACTTGCTGTTCCTGGCGCTGGGCCATCCGAAGCAGGAGTTGTGGATAGGGCGGAACCTGGCGAAATTGAACGTGCCCGTGGCGATTGGGATTGGCGGCTCCTTCAATTTCATCGCCGGCGCGGTGAAGCGCGCGCCGCAATGGATCCAGACCTGCGGGCTGGAGTGGGTTTACCGCATCTGCCAGGAGCCTGGCAGACTGTGGAAGCGGTATGCGGTTGACCTGGTGAGATTCGCCTGGTTCTCGGTCAAGCAGCTCTGCGGGGGGTACAGATGAGGATAGCGCATATCATCAGAAGGCTCTCCTTCGCCGACTGGGGCGGCACGGAACAGGTCGTCTGGAACCTGGCCAGGGCGCAGGCCAGGGCTGGGCATGAGGTGAGAATCCTTGCGACGGACGCGCTCTGCAAGACACCCCATGAGACGGTGGACGGGCTGGACATCTTCCGGTTTCCCGCCATCTATCCGTGGTGGCCGATGGGCAAGAGGCTCATTGCCGAACTTGACCGCAAGGGCGGCAATCCGTTTGTCCCCGATTTGGGGAGGACCCTGCGCGCCTGGAAGCCGGATGTGATACACTGCCATGCGATGGGGCGAATCGCGGAACTCTGCCTGAGGACCGCCGAGGCATTGCGTGCGCCCGCCGTCGTCTCCCTGCACGGCGGCGGAGCCATGGTGCCCACGGAGGAGGCCAGAAGCCTGAGGAGTCCGACGCGCTGGCTCCTGCCCTGGGGCAAATTGGTCGATTACCTGATGGGGTGGGTGCGCAAAGTGCCTGAAGACGCGGACGGCATCGTGTGCGTCGGGGAGGACGAGTATGAGTTCTGGCGCGAGAGGCATTCGCGGGTCCTCCATCTGCCGAATGGCGTGGACATTTCGCTCTATGCGCCGGCGGCGGCCCAGCATGACGGTGGCAGGCGGGCCGACAAGGCGGACTGGCTGGCGCTTTGCGTGGCCAGGATTGACCGCCAGAAAAACCAGCTGATGCTTGTGGAGGCGTTGGCCAGGCATCCTGGCATGAGGGTGCGCCTGGTCGGCCCCGTCACTCAGCCGGACTACCGCGAGGAACTGGAACGGCGCGCCCGGGAACTCGGGGTTGCCGAAAGGCTCTCGTTCGCGGGGGCGCTGAAACCGAATGGCGAGGAGTTGGTTGCGGAATACGCCAATGCCGATGCGTTTGTGCTGCCCAGCCGCCACGAACCCTTTGGAATCGTGGCGCTGGAGGCATGGGCCGCACATTTGCCGGTCATCGCCAGCAGGATTGGCGGACTGGGGCGGCTCTGCGCCGCCCACCCGCAGGCCGCTCTCTCCTTCGGGCCAGGCAGTGCAGAGGAACTGGATGCGGCGCTCGCACGGCTGAGGGGGGATGGCGCGCTGGCGCAGCGGCTGGCGAAGGCGGGCGCCGAGGCGGTGCGCGGATATGACTGGGGAACGCTGGCGGGACGGCTCGTCGATTTCTACCAGGAACTGAAGCGGGAGGAATGATATGGCGGAGATAGAGATTTCCAGTTCAGAGCGCGAGCAGCTACGACGCCTCCTGATTTTGAAGAACATCCTGCTGGTGATATTCTTCAAGTGGATTTGGGCGCTGGCGTTTGTCTTCGTTGTGGTGTTGGCGATCTGCGCCTGTTTTCTCATTGACCGGTCAGCCAACAGCATCAAGAGGTTCAGCTCCGCCGTCCGGCTGGTGTATTCCCCGCGCAGCACGGCGACAGCCTCCGCCATCAACGAAAAGCAACTCATGGGCATCCTGAACCGTCCCTCCCTGAAGCGGCGTGTCGGGTCGGTCATCAACCTCTCGAACCTGGAGCTGCAATGCCTGGTGAGCGACCTGAGCATCAGCCAGGACCGCAAGCAGACAAGCTTCCTCACGCTCACCGCCAACGCATCGACGCGGCGGGGGGCCGACAAGAAGGCCCATGCGTATGCGGAGGTGGTGGTCGCCGAGTACGCCGAATACCGCTCCAGGGATTTGAGGAAGCGCTACGACACATTGGAGACGAGAAAGCGCAAGCTTCAGGAGAAGGTCACGTCGCTGGACGCCGAGGAGAAGGTGCTGAAGAGCAAGACCGGCATGGTCTCCCCCGTGGAGACCCTGACCCTGCTGAACGGGCTGATTTCCGACCAGCGCCGCAACCTCTCCCTGCTGAATGTGCAGATTGCCAACGAGGAGGTCAAGAAGAAGCAGGTGGAGGCGATGGTCGGCAAACTGGGTGACGTGGTTGCCAAGTGCGGTCCCATGATCCGCCAGAAAAGCACGGAACTCGCCGCCATAGACGCCGAGCTGGCGCGTCTGCGCGACGTCTATACGGACCTCAATCCCAAGGTGCTGGGCAAGCTGGAGGACCGCAAGGTGGTCATCGGCGAGTACCTGAAGCTGCTCAAGGACAATGGCCTTGCCGATGTGGGGCTGGCGGACTTGGAGCAGACGGAGAAGGCGGTGCGCAACCTCGCGGAAATCAACCAGAGGCTGGATGTGCTGTTTGAAAGCCGCCATTCCATCGAGGGGGAGATCAAGGTGAATGAGCAGAAATGCCTCTCCCTGACGACCATCATCCCGGAGTTGGAGCGGATCTCCTCCGGGCGCATGGCCATCGAGCGGAGCATCCACGAGCTCAATGTCCAGCAGGATGACCTGGAATACCTGATCTTGACCGCCAGCAGCGATTTGCAGGCCATTGACGACGTGGAGGGTGCGGGGCAGCTCAGCCCGTTCCGTGCCAGGAACCTGCTCCTGCCCTTCCTGGCCGCGCTCTTCTGCTCCTTCGCGCTCTTCTTCTGGATTGCCCTGGGCGAGTTCTTCTTCGGCAAGGTGCATGGGACCAACGAACTGCTGGCGTATGACGACGTGATGGTGCTTGGGGCCCTGCCCAAGCCCAAGGCGATGCCGGAGGAGATGGAGAGCAATGTGCATGAGGTCGTGGCCCTGAATTTCTGCCGTGCCGAGGTGCCCAAGGGGATTGTGCTGGTGTGCCGCCTGACCAGCAAGCATTGGGTGGAGAGTTTCATGACGACCCTGGAGTGGTCGCTTTCACTGGCGGGACAGCGCACGTTTGTGCTGGACGTCGTGTCGGTCTCCACCTTCGAGCCTCCCGATGGAAGCGAGACGATGATGAACGTGGTGCGCAAGGACTCCCATGGCTGGTTCCCTGCGGCCAACCGCTACGTCCTTCTGCCGGCGGAGAGCCAGATGCTCAAGGTTGACTTGGAGACCCTGCGCAAGGACTTTGACAATGTGTTTGTCGTCATTCCCGAGGGCATGAAGCAGGGCGGCAGCTTCTTCAACCAGCTGCTTGACCTCTGCGAAAGCGCGCTGCTCGTGGTGAGGGCCGGCAGCACGCCGCGGGCGAACTTCCGGTTCGTGCATCGGTGCGTCGCCGACAGCGGCAAGAAGATGATGGGGATTGTGGCGGGAGTCTCCAGAAGGGAAGTGAACCGCGTGATGGAGAAGTAGGACGATGATGAGGAACTTGCTTGCATTGAATATCCTGGTCACTCTGTGCGCCATCCTGCTCTGCGGATGCTATGCTGACCGAATGACCAATCAGTTCAACTCCGCGTTCGGCAACACCGAGAGTGACAACGCTGTGTTGGAGGAGTCGGAACTGGATGAGGAAACCAAAAGGCGGCGAAGGGAGGAACTCGTGCGCATCGCCAATGAGGATGCACCCGCCTACCGAATGAATTCGGGCGACAAGATCAGCATCAGCGTCTATGGCCATGATGACCTTGGAATCACCACCAAAATCAGTCCCGACGGAACCGTCGGAATGCTTTTCCTTGGCCAGGTGAAGCTTTCAGGACGCACCATCATCGAGGCACGGGACGAAATCGAGCGCGGCCTGACCCCATACGTGAAGCATCCCGTTGTGGGCGTGACCGTCCTGGAGGTGGCCAGCGAGACCGTCACCATCTCGGGGGCGGTGAACAGCCCCGGCATGTACGGCATCTCCGCCTCCACGCGCCTGGCCGACGCCTACGCCATGGCCGGCGGAACCGCCCACCGTCTCCTGCATGGGGATGAAGTGGACACGGCCAACCTGGATGACTCCATCATCATCCGGGATGGAAAGCTCCTTCCCGTCGATATGCGCGCCGCCATTGAGCGCGGCGACAAGCTCCACAACATCAGGCTTCACAAGGACGACTACATCTACATCATGCCGCGGCTGGAGGCCAGCCTCACGGTCTGCGGGGAGGTCTCCAACCCGACCAGGCGGTTCTTTGAGCCGGGAATCGGGATTCTGGAGGCGCTCACCGACGCGGGCTGGATGAAGGAGACGCATTGGAGCCACGTCATCATCATCCGCAACGGCCTGGTCAATCCCAAACTCTACAAGATCGACATAGACGGCATTCTGGTCGGCAAGTGCAAGAACATCCTCCTGAAGGCGAATGACATCATCTACGTGCCCAAGGACAACTTGTCCGAGTACAATGTGTTTGTTCGCAAGCTCATGCCGACGGCGCAGCTCTTCAACCTCCTTTCAGGCAAGAAGGCCATCATGAACGACTGATGAAATACTTTGTGTTCATAATGGCCGCCGCCTGCGTGCCGCCCTTCGCCGTCTTGCTGTCTCTGAATCGGCGCTGGGAGAAGTGCGCCTTCTTCGGGGTCATCCTGTCCATGTGCGCATACGTGCAGACCTCCATCAACTTCTTCTCCCACGAGGAGTACCGCGGCAGCGCCAGGGGCATGGAGGTCAGCCTCTCCCACCTGATGGCCTTCTCGCTCATCGGCTCGCTGCTCTTCTCCCACCGTTTCCGCAGTTGGCTGCCCGACTGGGGGTATGGCCTGTACATCATCTATTTCCTGCTCTGCCTGCCCAGCGTGGCGGCGGCGGAGAGCCAGCTCATCGCCTGGTTCGAGGTCTGGAAAATGGTCATGCTCTTCTTTTTCTACCTGGCCATCTACAACTATCTCAAGGCGACGGATGACCTCCGCACGGTCATCGGCTCCCTGGCCGTGTTCGTCATCATCAACATGATGGATATCGTATGGCTTCATTTCCGGGGCGTTTACCAGCCGCATGGCGTATTCCCCCACCAGAACTGCATGGCGGTGGCGATGCACGTCCTGGGCGCGCTTTTCTTCGCCGCCTACATGATGAAGGGGCTGCGCTCGTTCTTCGCGTGCCTTTGCGCGGTGGCGTTCCTCTGCGCGGCGATGGCGACCGTGCGCTCCTACTCGCGCATGGCCTTGGCCCTGACCCCGCTGAACTACGGGCTGGCGTTCCTCCTTTGCGCGGTCATTGGCCGCTCCCACTGGTGGCTGATGCGCATCCTGCCCATCGCCGCAGGGGGGCTGCTTGTCCTGGCGCTGATGCTCCCGAGAATCATCGAGCGCTTCGAGAACGCACCAGAGGCCTCGGGGAACACGCGCGTGGAACTCGCACGATGCGCCTGGGAGATGATCAAGGACGAACCGTGGCGAGGCGTGGGCATCAACAACTGGGGCATAAAAATCAACCCGCCCTACGAGTATGCCGAAAGGGCGGGGCGCGAAACCAACCGAGGGGAGGACTTTGCGGACGGCATCGTCGAGACCGTCTATCTGCTGGTCTGCGCCGAATGCGGAATCCCCGCGCTTGCGGCGATGCTGGCCTGGTTCGGATGGTACCTCTTCAAGTGCATTGCGCTGATGAGGAGACTGCGTGGCACGGAGTGGTTCTTCGTGCCGGTCGGCTGCTTCTGCGGACTGCTGGTCACCTACCTGCAAAGCTGCCTTGAGTGGGTGCTGCGCCAGCAGCTCAACCTGATTTGCCTCCTGTTCATTTTCGCCATACTCTCCTACCTCGATGGAAAGCCTTCGGAGGAAGTCCGGCAGGACAAGGGACGCGCCCTGGCCCCGCCGGAGGGGGAGCCGCCGGACATGCCCGGGCAGTTGTCCGCCACATAATCTCTTTCCTGCGTGTTTAGCCAGCGATGAAATTGGATTTCGTCAAAAATACGAAACGGAACGTACTGGCCTCCTTTGTCAACAAAGGAGTGTCGATGCTGTTTCCGTTTCTGCGGAAGACCCTGTTCATGTGGGTGCTCAGCCCGGGGTACCTGGGGCTCAACGGGCTGCTCTACTCCATCCTGGGCATGCTGATGCTGGCGGAACTGGGCTTTGGCACCGCCATCACCTGCTATATGTTCAAGCCCGTGGCGGAGGACAACGAGGAGCTGCTCTGCGCCTACCTGAAGTTCTTCCGCACCGTGTATCGCATTGTCGGAAGCGCGATATTCGTGATGGGGCTGTGCCTGATGCCCTTCCTGCGCCATCTGATCCACGGCGAGATTCCCGAGGGGCTGAACCTCCACCTGGTCTTCCTGATGCACCTGGTGAACACGGCGGCAAGTTATTTCCTCTTTGCCTACCGGGGCTCCATCCTAGGCGCGTACCACCGCAAGGACGTGCTCGACTATATACGCACGGGAGTCTCCGTGGTGGAGTTTGTCACCATCGCGCTGGTCCTTTATCTCACGCACAACTACTACATCTATGCGCTTCTGACCATCATGTTCACGATGCTGAGCAACATCCTGCTGGTCTATGCCACACGGCGCCTTTTCCCCCACATCGTCCCCCGAGGGACTTTGCCGAAGGAGGAGAAACGGCGCGTCTTGTCCGACGTCAAGGCGATTTTCATGCACAAGGTCGGCGCCGTGTTTCATCGGTCGTTCGACAACCTGGCCATCTCCGCGTTTCTGGGGCTGGTGGCGGTGGCCGCCTACAACAACTACCACAGCATCATTTTGGCGGTTGCGGGGATTCCCTCGGCCATCTGCTATTCGATGATGGCGGGATTCGGCAACAAGATCTACACAGAGAGCAAGGAGAGGAATTTCAGGCTTCTGATGCACGCCAACCGCCTGATCATCTGCATTGTCATCTGGTGCTCGGCGATGCTTCTGGCGCTTTATCAGCCGTTCATGGTCATCTGGACCCGGGGGCAGAGCGAGTTGTCGCGCCATTTCCTGACCCCCCTGCTCCTGGTCATCTGGTTCTACCAGATGCAGTCCAGGGAGACCCTGCGCATGTTCAAGAACGCGGCCGCGCTGTGGCAGCCCGACCGCTGGAAGCCAGTCGTGGCCAGCGTTGCCAACCTCTGCATGAACCTGCTGCTCATCAATCTGCTTCCTGAACCGTACAAACTGGATGGCGTGATTCTGGCGACGCTTGTCGCCGACGCCCTCATCCAGATGCCCTGGGAGTCATATGCGGTGTTCTCAAAGTTCTTCAACGGCAGCCAGGCCAGGCGATACTGGGCTGTGCAGGCCGGCTATGCGATTCTGGCGGTGGCTGTCACCGTCCTTGCCTGCGGTGTGGTGTATGGCATACCCATGGACGGAGTGCCCGGCTTTGTCATCAAAGGATGCGCCGCGGCGGTTGCCGCCGCCGTTCCTCTGCTGGTCATCTTCCGCAGGGATGTGCTGCTGTTGTGGAAAACCATTCGGGGCGGCGCTCTCTCGACCGCTGAATTGTCATGAAGCATATGGACTCCCATACCCGGTTTGTCGAGCCCTCCGCCGGGCCAGGAACTGAAAGGCTCCTGGTCAGCATTCTGGTGCGCGCGCAAAACGACGAGTCGCTGCTCAGGCGTACTCTGGAGGGCATATTCGCGCAGCAGTCGGACGTCCCGTTCGAGGTCTTGCTCTGCGTGGATGACTCCATTGACAGGACGCGGGAAGTCGCCGCCGAGTTCCCTGTCCGCTTCCTGGAGCGTCCCGCCGGAGCCTATAAGCCTGGACGGACACTGAACGCGATGGTGCGGGCCGCAAAAGGGGACATCGTGGTGTTCAACAATTCGGACTCCGTGCCGCTCAACGACTCCTGGCTGGCCGAACTGCTCAAGCCCCTTCTGGCAACGCCGGAGCAGCCGATGTTCACCTTTGCCAACCAGGCTCCGCGCCAGGATGCCACCGCCCTGGTCAGAAAGGACTCGGAACGCGCCTTTGGGGACGGGCGGGTCCAGGCCACCTGGAACTTCTTCTTTTCACTGGCCAGTTCCGCCACGTGGCGGCGCCTGCTTCTGGAAACGCCCTTTGACGAGGGCATACAGTTCTCCGAGGACGTCGAGTGGGCCTGGCGCAATTCACGCCGTCCCGTCAATCCCGTGTCGATTGTCTATTGCCCGGCTGCCCTTGTCGAGCACTCGCACAACTACACGCTGGCGCAGCTGGCGAGGCGATTCCGCGGCGAGGGCAGGGCGGACAGGGCGATTTTTGGTGAGCAGCCGTCGTTGTTTCGCGAGTTGGCCGGCGCCGGCAGGGAGACCCTGCGGGATTTCGCGTATCTGGCGGCGCGTCCTGGGGATTGGTGCGAGTTGCCGGTTGCGCCAGTCAGACGGCTTGTCCAGCGGCTGTCGCACTGGCGTGGCATGAGGGAGGGCTAGGCGATGAGAATCCTCGTTTTTCTGGAGGAGGCCAAAGTCCGCGGCGGCATCGAGGTCTTTGCGGAACGGCATGTCGCCGAATTGCGCGAGGCGGGGCACCAGGTGCTCTGCCTGCGGAAACTCTCTTCCGATTTCGACGGCATCGCGGCGGAATGCGCCGAAATCATCGTGCATAAATGCAGCGATGTGAACGTTCTGGAGCGTTTTCCCGCTGACAGGACGACCTATTATGTTCATGACCACGAGCCAATCTGCCCGCGAGGCTACGCATACACGCCCTGGAAGTGCAACTGCACGCGCCCGTCCGGTCTTTGGCCCTGTCTGCTTTGCGCACCCTTGCGCCGAAATGGCTGGGATGCGCTTCGGCGGGTCTTCGACCAGGCACGGCGCAAACGGGCCATGGCGAGATTCAAACGCCTGGTTGTCCTCTCCGAATTCATGAAGTCACGGCTTATCGCCAATGGGATGGAGGCCGGCAGGATTGAGGTCAGGCCGCCGAAAATCAATCCGGCGCCGTCTGCGCATTGCGCGCTTCCTGTCACCCCTGACCTGCTGTATGTCGGGCAGCTTTTGCGGGGCAAGGGAGTCCATCTGCTGCTTGAGTCCCTGGCCAGAATGGGGGGCGGGCGCACCCTTGACATTGTGGGAACCGGCAACATGGAGGGCGAACTGAAGGCGTTGGCCGACCGGCTGGGAGTCGCCGGCCGGGTGCGCTTCCATGGCTTCCAGGCCAATCCGCAGGACTGGATGGCCGCCGCCAGCTGCGTGGTGGTGCCAAGTTTCTGGCAGGAGCCATACGGTCTGGTCGCCGCCGAGGCCGTGGCCCTGGGGAAAAAGGTGGTCGCCTTCGCGATTGGCGGCCTGCCGGAGGCATGCCAGGGCCGCGCCACCCTCGTCCCCGCAGGGGACGTGGATGGACTTGCCCGCGCCTTGAACTCGCCTGACCCGCCGGACACTCCGGTGAAGGTCTTTGTGTTCATTGACGCCCTGGGCTGGAAACAGGCGGAAAAATACGGCTTCGCCCGCAAGACCTTGCCGCATCGGCGCGGCATTGAGATGCAGTTCGGCTACAGCAGCACCGCCATCCCGACAATCCTGTCCGGCAAACGGCCTGACGAGCATGGCCACCTGGCGTTCTATGACTGGTCCCCGAAGAAAAGCCCATTCCATGCCATGGGAGCCCTGGCCCCGTTCCTGAAGCCAAGGAGTTTCTGGCGCCGCGGACGGGTGCGCAATGTGCTCTCCCGGCTCATCCGCAGACTCTATGGCTTCACAGGCTATTTCCAGCTCTATGCCATTCCTCTGGAAAGGCTTCCCAAACTGGACTACTGCGAGAAGCGTGACGTCTTCCTGGAGCATGGACTTGCGCCCGTCCGGAATCTCGCCGACGCCTGGACTGCCCAGGGAATGCGATGGCACATCTCCAATTGGCGGCTCCCCGAGACGGAGAATTTCCGGATGGCCGCCGCCTTGCTGGCGCAGGGGACCATCGACAGGGCCTTTGTCTATTCCGGAGCCTTTGACACCATGCAGCACGAATACGTGGGGCAGGACAGGGTGCTCGCCCCAAAGGTGGCCTGGTACGAGGAACAGGTCAATGCCCTGCGCAGCGCCCTGGACAAGGCGGGGCGCCCCTACGAATTGACGGTCATCTCCGACCATGGGATGACCCCGCTGAAGGGGACTGTCGATGCACCGTCCGCCCTGGACGGGACTGGCCTGGCGTGGGGAGTGGACTACGCCAGCGTGATCGACTCCACAATGGCGCGTCTCTGGTGGCTCAAGGATGGCGCGAAGGAGAAGGTCCAGGCCGCCTTTGAGCGTTTTCCGGGCCATTGGCTCTCAAAGGAGGAAATGGCCTATCACGGCATTTGGCGGGAGGATGGACGGTTTGGCGACTCCATCTTCCTCGCCGACACCGGCGTGCAGTTCTGCCCCAGCGACATGGGCGTGAAACCCTTGAACGGAATGCACGGCTTTGACCCGACGGACGAGGACTCCCTCGCCTGCTGGCTTTCGACCGCCCCCGTTCCGCCTGGCGTGACGAGGGTCTGCGATTACTTTGCGGAAATGACTGCGGAATAGGGACTTCGGCAGGGAAAATACGAAAAATGCGACATCAGGATAGTGGAACATGGAAAGGAAAGGCAAAGACCCGAATGACGCCGACCTGGAGAAGCTGCTCAAGGAAATCTCCTACCGTGCCCAGGGCAATTCGAGGAGCAGCCTCAAGATTGCCGCCTGGAAATTCACGGTGCGCTGCACCTATTTCGTCAAGCGACTGATGGACATCGTGGTCAGCGCGGTTGGGCTGCTGATTCTCCTGCCCCTCTTCCTGGTGATTGCCGTCGCGGTGAAGCTGAGCAGCCCCGGCCCGGCCATCTTCACGCAAATCCGCGTGGGACGCAGGGGCAGGCATTTCCATATCTACAAATTCCGCACCATGCGGGCGGACGCCGAGCGGCTCAAGGAGGATTTGGCCACCAAGAACGAGTCGGAGGATGGAGTTACCTTCAAGATGCACAACGACCCGCGCATCACGGCTGTCGGGGGAATTCTCAGAAAGACCAGCATGGACGAACTGCCCCAGTTGTGGAACGTGTTCATCGGCGACATGAGCCTGGTGGGCCCGCGTCCGCCCCTGCCGAGCGAGGTCCGGGAATACACGCTGGAAGACCGCAAGAGGCTCAATGTGGTTCCCGGGCTCACCTGCCTGTGGCAAATCAAGGGCAGGAGCGACATCCCGTTCCACGAACAGGTGCGGCTGGACAAGGAGTACATCCGGTCATCGGGCATTTGGAATGACATCGTGATCCTTTGCAAGACGATACCGGCCATTATCAGCGGAAGAGGTGCCTACTGATGAAAGGCGTGATTATTGTTCCTTCCACGGAGACGACGGACTGGGTGCCGAAGGCCATGCCGGGCATCAGCCCGATGGAGCTGCCCATCGCCGGCAAGCGGTACATCGACTATGCCATCGAGTATGCGGAGAAGAAGGGCTACGAGATGGTCGAGGTGCTTGACTGGTGCTTTTCTGAGAGGCTGGCCGCCGAGTTTGAGGATTTGGCGGGGAGCAGCATTCCCGTCTTTTACCAGAAAGGTGTCGGTGAGAGGCCCAGGACGGTGGACGACCTCGCCAGGCAGTCCAGCCCGCTCACCCAGGACCTGGGCGAGAACATCACCGTCAGCTGGGGCCTGGAACTGGCAAATCTGCACATTCGAAGCATCACGGACTGGTATCGGGCGAACATGGCGATTCTGTACATGGCCGAAAAGAACGGAAGCCTTCTGACACTGCCTGGATATTCGGACGAGGGCGGAATCTACCGCGGCTCCAATGTCGTCATTGAACAGGGCTGCGAATTGAAACGCCCTGTCCTGCTCCAGGACAACGTCTGGTGCGCAAAGAACACGCTGCTTGACGGATTCTGCATCGTCGGAAGAGAATCCTTCATCAGCGAGTCCGTCCGGCTGAAAAGGGCGGTCATCGGCGATGACACCTTCATCGGCTTTGGCCTTGACCTGGTGGACAAGATGGTCTTTGGCAAACGGGTCATTGACGTCAGGACGGAAACCTGGGTGGATATCGACGAACCCGGTGTGGTGCGAAAACTCCACCACGAGTTCTAGCCGTCAGGGAGGGGATTCCGATGGGACTGCACGCATACCATTCGCCAAAGGCGGACAGAATTGTCCACGAGGCACTCCTGGACATTGGCGCCGAAATCGAGTCCCTGGCCATGCCCCGGCTGAAGGGCGTTGTCCTGGGCGGAGGCTATGGCCGCGGCGAAGGCGGAGTCGTGGAGGAGGATGACGGCAGTGTGCATCTCTACAATGATTTGGACTTCTACGTGGTCGCCGACCCCGAGTCCACCTCCGCCGACATCGCCCGAATCGCCGAGGCACTGGAACCCATATCGCGGAAATGGACGCGGACGCTTGGCGTTGACGTGGACTTCAGCCCCGCGAAGCCTCTGTGGCGGCTGCGGAGAGACCAGGGGCGGCTGATGGTCCAGGAACTGCTCCACGGCTATTTTGACGTGGCTGGCGCGAAGGGCGAGGAGCTGTTCCGCGACGTGAGGCGACTGCGCCCCGATGAATTGCCGTGGCCGGAGGCTGCGCGTCTGCTGGTCAACCGGGGGGCCGGCTGGCTGCTGGCGGGCGAGCCGGGGCGCGACGGGGGATTCGTCGCCAGGAACCTCAACAAGTGCATTTTGGGGGCTGGGGATGCGCTGCTTATCGCCAGGGGCGAGTATCGATGGAAGGCGGAAGAGCGGGCCGCCGTCCTGGGCGATGCGCTTTATGCAAAGGCCCTGGAGTGGAAATTCCGCCCGCAGAAGTCCGCTGTCTGCGACCGTGAAACCGCCAGGACCGTGTGGCTGGACGCCGTGCGGGAGATTCATCGAAAACCTGCTTCCAGAACGCTCTATCAGGCTGTGCGCTGGCTTGTCAGACGTCGTTCTCTTGGGGACATTCGCACGCTTGGTTTTCTTCCTGAAGTGCGGATTCTGCTGGTGATGGAGAGGGTGGTGAAGGCAAACCACTCCTTCTCTCCCTCACTGAAAAAAGACTGGCTGACCTTCAACTGACCATTTCAAAGCATCGTCTGCCAAACGGAAATGATTCCTTTCTTTTCCATAATCGTTCCTTGCTGTGACGTCGAGCCTTATGTGCGCGAATGCCTGGACTCCGTGCTGAACCAGTCCTTCGGCAATTGGGAGTGTCTTCTTGGAGTCGAGACCTCAAAGGACAAAACGGAGGAAATCGTTCGCGAATATGCGGCGAAGGACACCCGCTTCAAGGTCTTTACGGGGCCGCGCAGCGGCTCCTGCTCCGCCTCCCGAAACACCGGCATCGACATGGCCACTGGAGAGTATGTCATCTTTCTGGACGGGGATGACACCATCACCGAGGACTCCCTGCGTAAACTGCACGACAGGATTGCCGAGCGTCCAGGGGCCGACCTCTATCCATGCGCCATGATTGTCCATAATGAAGTGACTGGACAGAATGAGCCGACGCGCGACAATTATCCGCCAGACTTCTGCGGGGAATTGACGGGGAAGGAGGCGACGCTCATGGTTTATCTGCGGCAGCGGGCGCCTTGCCCGATGCTGCAATTGTCCGTGTTCAGAAGGGAGTACCTCGTCGCCGAGAATCTCAAGTGCCTTCATGGGCGCAGACGGCAGGACAGCGAGTTCGCGCCGCGCGCGCTGTACCTTGCCAGGCGTGTCATCCCCATCCATGAACCGTTCTACATCTATCGGATCAGGACAAATTCCGTCTCGACGCTGGCAAAGGACACAGGTTACTTCCTGAAGGACTACGCCGCCATTCTGAAGTCGCTTCTGGCCTTCCATGCCAAAGTATCCCGCGAGGAGGGCTTCGACCACAGGATCTCATCCCTGTGGGCCAAGCACTGGCTCATGTGGATTTACTACTACTGGTTCGCCTCGAGGACCATCAGGGGCACTCCGCGTCAGTACAGACGGGAAACGCTCTCAAGCCTGTTCGCCGACGGTTTCGGCGACTTCGATGCGCTGGTCCGCGCCTCCACAAAGTCACGCCGCATCGCATCCTGTTTCGTGAAGCTGTTTGTTCGCCACCCTTCGCTGGCTTGGTTTGCGGACGCGTTTTTCCTTTGCGTCTATAATCCGCTTGTGAAACTGAGGGATTGGCTGAAGGCCTGAAGGGCTCTTCCCTGTCATTTCTCAAAAGCCGACTTGTCGGGAAGCAGTTCACCAAATGCCTTGGCCAGTTCTTCAAAGCAGTGTCCGGGGTCGGCGTTGCTTCCCTTGTCGTTCAGGCAGACTTGGGGATACGACTGTCGTTTGATGGTTTCGCAGGCATAGGACAGACTTTCATCGGTCAAGGTGATGAACTCGCCCCTGCGTTTTTCATGCGCGGGAAAGAAGTTCCCCGAAACCATGTTCCAGGCGCAGGCCAGCCAGTGGTTGACGCAGGCGTCGGTGCGGAACCGGCTGCCGGAGGTCCTTTCCAGGACTTGGGGCTGCGCCCGCCATATCGTCTCCAGCGTGGATTTGAGATGCGGCTGCGCCAAATGCCCGAAAGTCCGCGTGAGCACGAGCCGGTTGACGGCAAACGAGGCGAGGTTCTTCGCGGCGCGCCCCAAGCCCAGGGCGCGCACGTCAATGAACTTCCAGATGTTTCGCCACACCAGCCGCTCCACGTCCAGGCTCAATTTCAGTACGCCGCTGTTGTTGAGGGCCATGCGGCTTGTGTTGCTGCTCCCAAGCCAGCGGGGTATGCCAAGATCGCAGGCCAGGACGGGCAGCCCCTTCCTGAAGAAGAAGTCGGGGGAGATGGTGCGCAAGAGGAAGATATCGTCGTTGAACAGCACAAACCGCTCGGAAAGGTCGGGAATGCGGTGTAAATTGAGTTCAATGGTATTGGAGTGGAAGGTGGGAAGGTGGGCGGCTGGAATGTAGTCCGTGTGATTGACCAGCCGTAGTTTGGGATGGCTCTCGTTGAGCCAGTCCGGTTTCTGCCCGCAGGTCACGAAGAAGACGCGGTTGACCCAGGGCGCGAAGCGCTCCACCGCACGAAACCAGTATTGCAGCAGGCCATAGTCGCGGTAGCGGCAATCGGCATTGGCGTCAACGTCGCCCTGTGCCATCTTCTCCCCTGACTTCTCGTGCTTGCGCTTTTGCTCAAGCCATTTCGGGTCGCTCCCGTCCACCCATGGCAGCACAAAGTCAATCCTGTCCATATTTGTGCAGGCGTCGTCTTTCATCCCTTGAAAAGCTTCCGCTTCAGCTTGATTGCCCGCCAGGCCCAGGGCGCCAACGGGGCTGCGGCACGGCAGAGCGGCCACCACCCCTTTCTGAGGGGAAGAGGGAGTTCGGCTGAACTGACGATTTTCTGCTCCAAAAGCCAGTCAACGACGGAGGCGACTTCGGCGCGCCATTTGAGCGAGTAGCTGTTCCACATCTGCCAGGGCTTCGGATTGTAGGCGAAATGGGCGAAAAAGCGGCTCTTGTCAACACTGCCGTTGGCCTTGTACTCTTCGGCCACCGCCGGAGCCTCCGGGTCGAAGCAGAGGAGACTTCCGAGAACGCTCTCGTCCGTCTGGAAATACGGCGAGCCATGCCTCATGATGATGGCGACGTCGGCGGGAAGGACGTTCTGGATTTGGTTCTGCCAGCGGACAAGGAAAGGACGCCATTTGCGGTGAAGCACGATGAACGGCGCGTTCATGCGTGTGGCGTAGCGGCTTTCGGCACGGGCGTGTCCGCAGAGGCGCCCCACGTCCCGCCGCCACGTGTCGAGCGTTGCCGGCGTGAAGTCGTCTGGTGGCGGATCGTATTTTCGGATGGTGATTTCATCCTGGCTGTCTCCGACAAGCCACTCGGAGCAGTCGCCCACGAACACGGCGTCCGAGTCCGCCCAGCAGACCCACTCCGTCTCGATTTCGTCAAGGTTCATGAGCATTGGCTTCTGGCAGGTCACGCACTGCCTGGACTTCGGCAGCTCATGCAGCGTCACACCACCGAGGGATAGGATGCGCTGCTCCATCTCCGGCGTCCATCCGGTCGTTCCGACGATGACGGGATGCGCCATCCCGTTTTTGCGCATGCTTGCCACCAGCAGCAGCGCACCCCAGGCGAAGGCCCTGTCGCCGGCCGTGACCACCGTGGTGTTTATTTTATTTTCCAATGTCGATTGAGGGGCGCTCATGTCATCTGTCCACAAATCCTCGGAACCTTTTCAGCCATCTCTTTGCAGGAAAGGGCCTGCGGCAAACCGCCGGACACGGCTCCTTAAGCAAAAACCATACCAAGAAAATGAGTGCCCTCGGGCGTGGTGGCGACGCCGAGCCGCGCCAGCGCGGCGCGCGCGGCCCCCGCGAGACTCCCGAAGGCATCGACAAACTCCGCCGCCTCAAGCGGAAGCGGAAAGGTGCGGCAGAGGACAAGCGCCCCCGTCCCGCGGTCGATGGCGAAAGAGCCGCCGCCCGACCCGACACCGAGGTAGTTCTGCTCCAGCAGGAACGTGAGGAACTCCTCGTCCGTCGGCGCCTGGCCGATGACGATGGAGACGAGGGTCGCGTCCTCACCTGCCTCCTCTTCGTCCACCGGTACAATTGACACGCCAAGGGAGTCGTCGAGCGCGAAAAGGACTTTGCCGTCCTCAAGGGCGAGTGTTTCACCCGCCGCCTCTGAAAGCGCGGCGATGATGGATTTGAAGTTTGCGGAGTTTTCCGGACTCATCGTATTTTCCTTTCCTGTTGGTACCTATTCAGTCCCCACGCCGCGAGGCCTTTAGGCCTCGCGGATTGAAGCGGCCCGGGGTTCTGGATAGATACTTCCTGTCAATCAATGATCACCTCGTTGCCGAGCCGTATGGTGGGATGGTCTGCGCGAACGATGTTCGGGTCGTTGCAGACCCTCTCCAGGTTGTCGATGACCGCCTTGAGTTCGGACGAGACCTTGCCCTGGAACACCGCGCTGCGGATGCCGGCGATGTTCTCCCGCAGTCTGCACAGGCCGCCCCCCGACGCCGGCTTCCCCCGCTCCAGCATTTTGAGCGTGTCACGGGCGAGTTGCCCGACTTCACTGTTCTTCGAGAGCGTCTTGAGGGAATCCACCGCAGTCTTGTAGGCATTGGAAACCGCGGACGGGAAGTGCTCCTTGCGCGAACCGCCCGCTCCCTGCTTGCCGCGCGTCTGGAGGAAGCTCAGCCCGTGCTTGATCGCCTCGGGGATGTCGGAAATGCGGACGCCGCGGACTTGCATGCCCTGCGACAGCGCGCCCTTGTTGCTGCTGAAGCTGCTCGTGCTGATGCGGCACCCCGCCGACTCGGTCTTGAGGAAGATGCGGCGTGGCGTTTCGGCCAGGCCGGTCGCAGGGTCAGCCGCGTGTCCGGGAATCACCCCATACGCGAGGGTCTTGTGTCCGTTGGGAAGGCCGGTCCTGTCGCCTTCGGGGATATCGATGCCGCGCTGCATGTTGACGTGGCCGTCCACCATCTCGCCCTGGTATGCCTTGAGGTGCGAGGAGCTGCGCAGATAGACCTCCGGCGACTTGTCGAGCCAGGCGGCGAGGTTCCCGTCCGGGTCCGCCACCTGGAACGCCCCGTTTGTGAACGCATCGCCCTGGGCGGCAGCAAGCGCGTAAAGCCCGAGCATCAGGTCGGACACGTTCTGCGCGGTCGCCGTCTCGTTGCACGTCCCGCCCCGCACTTGGTTCAGAAGGTCGATGCCCCGGTTGATGCGCCCTTCGAGAGTCGTCTGCAAGTTCTGGATTGCCGCCGGACGCTCCCCCTTGGGCAGTGAGAGGACCATCTGCTCATACTGGCTCTGGTCGATGCGCACGGTGGCCATCCGCCCCCGCGCAATGGAGCAGTTGACGGCGAGGTGAGCCGGAATCGTCGGCTGCGGCTGGGCCGGAGCCCGCGTGAACATGGATTTGACGGCTGCCGCGAACCTCGCCAGTCCGGCCTTGATGCATCCGAACAGCCCCTTGTTTGGGGCAGCCTCCCTTTGCGCCGCATCAGCCCGCGCTTCGGCGACGCCGGTCAGGCTCCCCGCCATCTGCACGGCTGGGGACTGCGTGCCTTCCCCAGGGCGAGAGACGTTGGTTTCCTGAGTGTTGCCAGGGGAAGGGAGACCCTGGACATTCGAAAATCCGCTTGGCCCGTTTTGTATAATCGGCTGATTGCTGACAGTCACACCATTTAGTCCCATGGTTCTATTCTCCTATTGTTGGTTTTTGAGTGGCTCTTTTACTTGTTTACACGCAGGGAAGATAAAGGTTACAATTGCGTCGCCTATACAGGTATGATCGAATGTCCGGGGAAGGAGGGCGGGAAATCCTCCTCGTCCGCCTTGGTTGCGAGGGTCTCGGCGGTGGAGAGCCCCGCGATCACCTTGTGCCAGAGTTCGGACGTGTCCACGAAATCCTTGAACACGTCCGAAAAGCCATCGACCTCAAGTTCATCGGGATGCTTCAGCGCCTGGCAAAGCGCGAATTCGCCTGTCTCCGGATTGCGGCTCAGCGTCGCCCCCTTTGTCGCCATCAGGAGGTGGTTGGCCTCCAGAAGTGTCCGGCAGAGTCGTTCCGACGCGTCCGGCGCGGCCTCGCCCAGGATGCCGTACAGGAGGATTCTGCCGCCTCCCGCCTCGTCGATGACGGCGAAGCGGAGGCCGTCAATCTCGAACATCGTGATGCCGTCCTCGGTGGCGGTTCCCTCGATGCCGAACTTGGCCGCGAAACCCTGAATCAGATCGTTGTATTCCATTCTTGCGTCCCTTCAGTCCAGTCTTGGTTGTTTCACTGTGCGCCCTGGACGGCGTTCTGCGGTGCGGCGACCGGCTTCGGGGCCTCGAATTTCTGCGCGAAGCTCACATCCTTCAGCACCGGCGCGTCGCCGGAGATGTCGATGGTCATCTTCTGCTTGATCGTCACCTCGCCGAAGATTCCGTCAAGATGGTTGTCCACGTCGGGCAATTCGCCGGTGGTGAGGTCGCAGTTGTGGTTGAGCGTCACCGTGGCGGTCTTTCCGTCCGGGGAGATGTCGAGTTCCCACACGGTGTCCTTCTGCATCGCCAGGGGCATGGAGCGCTGGACGCCGTCGAACTTGCTGGTGGCGAACATCTCCGTGCCGAGGGCATGGTGCAGCTCGACTCCGTCGATGTTGCGGTTCTGGACTGTGAAGTTGGCCAGGTCTGTTGAGGAGGTCTGGCACATGACCGCGGAGATGGCCTTGCGCATGACTCCGGGCGGCAGCATCTTCTTGAACTGCTCCACGACCGCCGCCGTCTTTTCATCCGCCGTTCCGGGTGCGTCGAACTTGAACGTCTTGTCGCCGAGCCTGTATGTGCAGCGTGAGACGTCCGCCTCGAAAATGCTGTCGATGTCCTCGCCGGACTTTTGGCTGGAGGGCGAGGTCTGTCCCTCCATGAGGATTTTGTTCTGCGCCGGCATGAATGCGTCGCAGACTCCTTGCACGGGCGAGAAGCCGAAGTCGAAGTCGCGCCACTTGGACATCTCCCGCGCCATGCGCTTCGCGGCGTCGAGCGTCGTCTTGGGGATGCCCGCACTGTCGGTCAGTTTCAGGTTCACGAGGAACGAGGCGAAGAGCGCCCTGCGCGACTCCGGCAGCGTGGCCCCGAAGTGAGTCATCAGCGACGTCGCCTGCCGCAGTTGGCCGGCGTTCAGCTTGAGCCCTTTCTGCTTTGCGAGGTCGCTTGCCTGTCTGACAAACCGCTCCGCTTCGGCGGTCGGCATCTGCGCCTGCCCATTCTTGAAGACGAGCGGCGAGCGTGAAATGCCGCCTTTCACGTCCACCGTGGCGGACCACTCGAAGCGGAATGGCAGTTCCTGCGGACTCGTGTACTTGATGGTGACGGCCCCCGTGGTGTCGTCTCGGCTCAGTTCCATGTCGATAGCGGCGTGCTCGTCGCACTCGACCCCATACTGCTTCAGTTCCTGGCGCAGGTAGTCCATGCCGGACTGCGACATCACGGTCATCACTGCGGAGGCCTGCCGCGCATGGACTTTGCCGCAGAAGTTCTCCACCTTGGAGAGCACCGTCGGAATATGCACCTGGCCTTCCTTGGTGCCGTTCACCAGCAGTTTCCCCTCGCCGGGGAATTTGATTCCGAAGCCGCAGTCGCCGCCGAGGATGTTCTTCTCTCCGCCGGAGACTCCGTAGTTGGAAGGCCGTCCAAGGTCGCCTCCCAGCGTCGAGCGCCCGCCGGTGGTGCCGAGGTCAATCTCGCTCATCGGCAGCGAGCCGACGTTGTAGTATGGCACGTTGGGGAGTGGCTTGCCGCCGCGCAGGGCGGTCGCCACCTCCCTGAGCGTGCCGCCGGTGGAGTCCAGCGTCACGGTGATCAGCCCTGAGTCGAGGTCGCTGTATTCGCCTTCGTCACCGGCAAGGGTCGTCGCCTCGGCAATGTCGTCACACAGCTTGTTGATGGCGAATCCGGCGGGCGAACCGTTCTGGCGGATGTCGGGGAAGCAGGTCTTCAGGAGGTTCCTCTCGTCAAGTTTGCCCTTGGCGGCGAGTTTCTCGATTTCGCCAAGATGGCGCAGGACGCGCCCGAGCGTGAACGAGGCGTTGGCGGAGTTCAGGGTGGGGCGCTGGTTGCCGCGCGAGTCCCAGTCGTTGGCCTCGGCGGCGTTCTTCGCCAGGGGCGCAAGCACGTCAAAAGCCGCATAGACAATCCGGCGCTTTTCCGGCGGGACGGCGAGGATTGTGTTGGAGCACGCCTCCGTGTAGCCGCGTCCGGCGAAGCGCGCCGCAGGGTTGTTCGCAAAGCCGAAGAGCTCTTCGGGGTTTGTGGAGGAGAGGTCGTATTTGGGATTGGAGGCGAGTTCCTCGAATATGAACCGTTCCAGGCCGGCGCGCGAGTCGTTGGCGAGCACGCCGATGCCGATGTTGAGCTTGGTGGCGGTGTTCGCGACTTCGTCAGTGTATGCGCCGTTTGCGCCGGCGACATCCTCGATTTCGCTGCGGACCGTCGTGTACCAGTTGGAGAAGGAGTCCAGCAGCCGCAGGCCGTTGGCGAAGCTCGCGGCGTCCTTCACGAAGCGTCCGCCGTATTCGGTCAGGCGGTTTGCCTTCGAGCCGGGAGTGGAGACCTCGCGCAGAGCCTCTTCGGCGGTGCAGCCGGTCGCCGCCATCATCAGGTTCACGGAGCGGGCGACACGCGGGAGTTCCGCCTTCGTGTAGCCCAAATCCAGCGCGGCCTGGCGCGTTTCGGGACTCGCGAACTTGTTCAGGCTCAGGCTGGCGGCGCGTTCGCGCGCCACGCCGTTCAAGTCGATGGCCTCCTTTACCGCCATGATGCGGCGGGCGGTGAGCGGCTTGCCCATGGCGTAGTCGTCGAACTTGATTGCATCCATCACGCTTGCGGGGATGTTCTTGAAGCCGCCGAACATCTCGGAGACGGAGTTCAGGAACAGCTTGCGGGTGAGGTCGTTGATTTTGCTCTCTGCCTGGTTGCGGTTGAGCGCACCCCAGAAGCCCGCCTTGTCGGTTTCCGAGGCAACGAGAGAACTCACCTTTTTGCCCTGAACCCCGGCCACGTTGGCGATGGCCGCATTCCGCCCCGCGTCGATGTGCTGACGCGCGAACTCCGTGAACATCCGAAAGTTATCACTGTATCCATTTATGTCAAGTGGCATTGTTGTTTCTCCTTGTGGTCTGTATGGAACGTTTCCGCATTGTTTACACTTTTCGCGCCGTTTGGTTACAGGATACCGAAAGCATACTATGCCTTTTCTTGCACGAATTTCAAGTGGCTGTCCGGCAAAATTGCGGAATGCTTTCCACCTGTGACAGGTGGAATCTTTAGTTGTAGCGATTCAGAACCCTCACCAGCCTCAGATTTTCCAAAAGTGTACGACGTGCCCGGCGTAAGACCCCAACCTGCCCGCGAGGCCTTCAGGCCTCGCGGATTGAAGTGGCCAGGCGCTCTGAATACCATTTTTGCGTCTCCTAAGGTTTCAAGGCGGAGATGGGCACTACATGAACGCCGTCCTCCCTGGTGTAGCCGATTTCTCCGCCTGTGATGACCATCAGCAGGTCGGGTTCTGCCAGAGGGCGCGGAAGGCCAGCCACCGCGGGAGGCCACAAAGAGCAGTTCCTCCACGGAATACGGTTTTATGTTTTTGCAAACTTCTACTTTGTGTTTTTGGGAGGTTTTGGTTTGTAATTTTGGGGTGTTTTGCTTTGTGTTTTTGGGATTTATGCATCCCCTTGCCGCCGATAGGCGTTGGCGTGGCGCACAGGGGGAGTCACTTATTGGCCTCAAAGCAAAGGGCCGTGAAGGCGGGAAGTTCGAAGGAGAGCGTGATATGTGTCTGGGTGTCTTGCAGGGCAGGGGCGGCTGCGCGTTCGCCGTCTGGGGTGAGATGGAATGCCTGGTATTTCTTCAGGTCAGCCAGGCTCCAATGCTGTGTCTCCAGGTAGCCTTTGTCAAGCAGGACTGTGCGCGTCACGGGTGCGGAATCGTCATTGAAGGCGACTAGGCGGAACTGGCGGTCGTTGCGCCAGGCGGAGACGGCGGACCTGCCCTCGATGTTGCTGCGGTTCGGGAACATCACCGCAAAACTGCGGTTGACGGCGAGCAGGCCATTGACCTCGCCGGCAAAGCGGGTCAGGACGGGGGGGACAGGGGCGGCCTCCTCCATGTATCCGGGGCTGGCGCCCAGAGCCAGGTCAAAGATGCTGGCGCGCAGTTGGCAGAGTCTGGCGGCCTCGATGCGTTCGTCCTTGAGTTCGGGACGTTGCGCGAGCAGATGCGTCAGGTAGCGTTTGTTTTCGGCCAGTCCGCGGTCGTTGAGCCAGGTTTTGATTCCCTTGGTGTTGGCGTCGAAGGCGAGTCGGAAAATGCCGTAGCGCTCCAGGCACACCAGCGCTGTGGTGTAGGCGCGATTGACCTCGAAGTCGTAGCTGCTCTTGCCGCCGAGCTGGCCGTTTTCCAGAAGGACCATGTCAGTGTAGGGCTGGGTGGGGCCAGCGCCCTCGTTGGCGACCACATGGATTCTATGCCCGTCCCGACGCAGGCGGGTGTAGGTTTCGGCGATGACGCTGAATTCCTCGTGGTTGCTGCCCATGTCCCAGCCGATGGCCTTGGGCTGGTAGAACTCCATGGCCGCGAAGATGGATTCCATGTAGTGGCTGCGGAAATCGGGATTGCCGAAGTCATACTGCCCCCAGGGGAACGTGTCATATCCCACCTCCTTGGCGACGTGAGGCTGGAGTTTGACCTGATAGCCACCGCCGTAGAGATGGAGGGCTCCGCCAGGGGTTTTCAGAAACCAGTCTTCAGGGAGCAGGCCGCTTTCGCGGTCGCGAAGATTGGCGAGCTGACGCAGGTACATGACCAGTTTGAAGCCGCGTTCCTGCTGGAGGTAGGCCATGTACTTTTTAAGGGCGTTGGCCTCGATTTTCTCGCGGAAGGCATTGCCCTCGCTCCACCATGAGCCGGAGGTGCGGTAGCGTTCATGGATGGTGTCATGGGTGGCGTAGAACCAGATGTTGGCGCCGGGAGGCAGTCTGTCCTCGCGCTCCTTCATCAGGTAGGTGTGGCTGCCGAACACGCCAGGATAGAAGGCCCGCTCCTCGGTGAACAGCGCGGGGAGATAGGGCTTCAGGGAGGGGTTCTCCGTATGGAGCTGCTCCTGGTAGAAGCGCCACACGTCCCGCAGCATGTATTTTTGGCGGTCGAACAGCCGCCAGTTGGTCTCAAAGCGGAAACGCTGGCCCTGGCGCGTTTTTCTGGGATTTCTTTGCCAGGCGGGCACATAGCCGACGGGGTGGTTGGGTGCGAGGGTGACGAACTGGTCAAACTCCGTCGAGCCAATCATCAGGTAGTGCGTGTCGCTCTCCAGGATGACCAGCGGGAAGGCCGTGTGCTGGTACTGGTCGAGCACGCCGGGATTCAGGTCGCCTGGGTCGCCCAGGTAACTGAAGATGGTCGGCGCGTTGGCGGGCAGCACGCGGATGGGACGCAGCGCACCCAGCAATTTGCCCCAATCCTGGCTGCGGAAGCCGTGGCGCACCCCAATCTTCACGGGGTCGGCGAAATCCTGGAGCGCCTCCACCGTGACCACTTCCCTGAACATGCCATTGACCACGGAGTATTCCGCTTTGGCGACGAAGCCGACGGAGGGCGTGCCGTGCCCATCCAGAGCGGTCTCCCGTCCATCCCGCTCGACAGTGACCATGGTGGCGTGTGAGGCTGCGGGCTGGAGAATCATTCTCTCGGTGGCGAGAGAGTGGAGCAATCCTGTCGTGGCGTCGATTTGCGCATCGAATCCGGAGGCCGGGAATGGCTTGGGCCGGGCGGCTGTGGCCGGAACGTCCGGATTGAACGGCAAACCTGCATCTCCCGCCAGCCAAAGCCGCACATTGTCAACCGCCACGGCGTCCTCGGCGGACAGGCCGGAGGAAATGATGTACAGCTGATGTCTGGCGGCCTGCTTGTGAGGCGTGAACATCAGTTCGTAGTATCGCCAGGTGTCATCGGTGAGGTTGACGGTGAGGCCCTTGTAGCGCAGGGTTGCGCCGGTCTCGGTGGCCTCGCGGACCGCCACTTTGAACTCCTTTCCCTCTGCGTTGGCAAACCCCTTGCGCAGTTCAGTGGAGCCTGCCCGCACCCGTGCTGACAAAAGATAGGTCTCCCCTTGCTTCAGAGTCGGTATGTCCTGGATAAGCGTGATGAACTTGTTGTGCTTGTTCTCCGGGTCGCCTTTGACAATCAGGCATTGAGCGCCATAGGAGGTGTCGCCGCTCAAGGTGTGCAGTTCACGTGACTGGCTCCGCTGCGGGGATTTCCACGGCATAAGGGTCTTTCCCTCGAAATCCCCGTTCACCACCAGATTGCCCTGCGCCAACAGGCTGACACCTGCAACCAGAAGGCTCATTCCCCAGCGCCAGCAAGGGGTTCCTTTCAACAGCATTTCAGAAAAAATCATTGTACACTCCTGGATTTTAGGGTCAAAGGGAAAATGAATCAGAGTAAATGGTTGCTTCCATCTGCGGAGCCTGAAGGCCTCGCGGGCAAGTCGGAGGCTTCATTTCCTTCAGAACGCTGGAGGCACGCTGAACACGTACCGTTCACTTGAACAGTGTTGCAAAGGGGGAGGCCAGCTCTTTGCTGAGATTGGCGAATAATTCGGCGTAGAAGGCAGCGCCTTTTTCCGTCAGGTGACAGTAGTCCTTTGCATGGGACATGTAAAGGGAGTCATATTGGGGCTTCTCCATTGCCGCGAGCTGGGAGAACGCCCTGGCGTGCAGGTCAATGGCGGGGCAGCCGCATTCGCGGGCGACCTCCAGAATGGCTCGGTTGTATTTGGCCAGAGAGGGGGATGGCTGGGAACGGCCATTGGGCTGCCACAGCACAGTGGTGCAAAGCACTGGCAGGGCGTCGCGGGAGCGCACCTCGCCAATCCAGCGCTTCAGGTTGCCCTCGAACTCACCGCCCGTGTCCGTATGATTCTGCGGACGGGTGGCCTTGGGCGCATTGTCGTTGATGCCCATGCCGATGACCACATAGTCCCCTGGGCGCAACTGAGCCAGCACACGCTCCCAACTCCTGCTCTCCTGGAAACTTTTGGTGGAGCGTCCGCTGACGGCGCAGTTGACCACGAGCACATCTGGACTGCACAATGGCTGAAGCCGCATTCCCCAGCCTTCCCGCGGTGCATTCAGGGCGGTGTACTCGCACATGGTGGAGTCCCCGACCAGGAAGAGATTGACCTTGCCCTCCACGGGGCGCAGCGACACCTCCGACACCTCCACCAGGTCCTCCGCGTCCAGATTGCCTGTGGTGATGTAGAAGGTGAATGAGGCGGCTTGGGGGAACGGCGTGAACACACGCTCCTGCTCTGTCCACTCATTTGCGCCAGGCAGAAAATGCACGCCTGTGTATTCGATGGTCTTGC
>JAFRLP010000413.1 GCA_017431185.1 Victivallales bacterium
GCGTCCTCGGGGCAGCACTCGCCCGGCTCCGCCTCCGCGTCGCAGGAGTCGCAGCCCTCCATGCCGTCCACGCACTCGGGGCCGTCGCCCCCGTCCCCGCCCGCGCACGGCAGGTTCGCCCGCGATGACAGGGGAGCCAGCAGCGCGAGAAGCAGGACGAGGAGAAGGATGCTTCTTGAGAGTGTATTCATTTGGAATCAGGGGAAGTTTCTTTGCAGCGCGGCATGCGCCGCCCTGCGGATTCTGGAGTCAGTGTCGCGCGACAGCAGCCGGAGCAATGCCAAATCCTCCGCATTGCGCCCAAGGGCCGCGATGGCCGCAATCCTGAGGATGGCGGATTGTTCATCCCGTTGAAGAATTCTTCGTGCAAGCACGCCAAAGCCTTTTTCACCAGTCCCGGCGCCGATGGCGAGGGCGGTGGCGCGGACGGAGGCCGACATCTGCGGATTGGTGCAGAGTGAGTTCGCCATCCGTGCAAGTTCCTCCCTGGAGAGACCGTCTTCCTCATGGACGGCATTCGCCGCAATCAAGGCGGTGCCAGCCAAAGTCTCTTCCTCCCCCCCGATGGCGACACGAAGGCATTGAACAAACTGCTCGCGCCGGCTGGACGATACCTCGTGGTGGCAGCGTCCCATGAACTGCAGGGAATAGGCGCGCCATAGCAATGGAATATTCGGGTCGGCGCAACAGCGGCAAAGGACTTCAGCCAATCTGTCACGCAAACTCTGCAGCCTGAACAGGTGATTGAACAAATCATTGCGCAGGGAGGCGTCCTCCTGCGGAGACAGACCTGGCAGACATTGGCCTGATTCCAGGAAACCGATTGCCGAAGCCTCTTCCGTCGGGGAGGCGAGCAGAGGAAGACTCCGCAAAGCGTCCCAGCGCTTCGGATAGGAAATCTCCTTTTGGTTTTCCAGCAGGGTCTTCCAGGGGGAAATGGAATCGGCGGGCGTTGACGAGGAGGACAACACAAACAGGAGGGCGATGGATGCGGCGATGTCCTTCGTGCCGTTTTCCCTCCTGCCTGGAGAGGGAATGGAGAGGACACGCCACCAGGCCAGCAGAGAGCCGAGCAGGGCCGCCAGAAATGAGGAGAGACGAATCTTGGAGGACATGGGCAACTGACATGGCGCCAGGAGCAGGGAAAACGGCACACAGCAGAGGAAGGAGAAGAGCAGGAACCGCCAGGCGAAGGCCAGGCATCCGCGCCAGCCGGACTTCCCCTGGCGCCTCGCAGCAAGAAGCGTGGCGGCATACGCCAGCAAACAGGCAAGCAGATTCAGGAACAGGCCACAACCATAGAAGCCGGCAGGCGAGAGTTTCACGCCACCCACAATCCGCAAAGCCCTCCATAGGCACTGCCACAGCAGCAGAAGCGAGGGGAAATACGCCAGGCTGAAGACCAGCCAGCATCGGAGCAGCAGAAGAGTTCCTCCCTTCATCACGCACCTCCCGAAAAGTTTGCCTGGACTTGAAGAACCACATCCTCCCAATTCCGGGGCTTCAGAATCCCCACGTGGATTCTGCGATTCATCCAGAGTTCATCTGTCGAAGGAGTGATTCTCACTTCGACCCGCCATTGGCGTGGCGCAAGTTTTTCCAGACGCACGGCAATGCCATCCTCTGAGGTGTTCCTGGAAAACAATTCCACGCCGTCCTCCCTGGCTGTGAGCGTAAAATGGCAGGACGCCGGCCTCTCTCTCGGCACCGTCCCAAGGATTAGTGTCCGAGTGGGAGCGACCTCCAATAGATGGCGAGCGTTGCCCCGGACATTTCCCTGAAGCATGAGCCTCCGTCCGGAAACCTCCCCTTTCAGGCTGACAAAGAAGGTCTTGTCAAAACTGCCATGAATGGCCATGGATTTCACCTCGATGGAAAGCTGGATGCTCTCTCCCGCAGCCAGACGCCTCGGGCAATCTCTGACTGTCAGGCATCCACAGCTACTGCGGACATGCTCCACGGAGAGCGGCTCCTGCACCGAACCAGCCAGCGCAAACACCGCGCACTGCGGCTGATTGGCGGGGAATTCACCCAAGTCAACGGCCTGCGGCACCAGGCATGGTCCGGCTGCCGACGCCAGAAGCGCCGTGAAACACAGGCAAGCAATATGTCCATTGAAAGACATCCGTTCAGTTCTCCTGCCGGAAGACCTGCACCCCGTTCTGGTAGAATAGAATGGAATGACAAGTGGAGGTGGATGAGGTGGCGTCCTTCAGCATTCGGTATCGGCACACCCCATACTCGTCAAAGTCAGCGGCGGAAATCCATTTCACCAAAGAGCCGTCCTCGAAGGTGGTGCCGACGGTGGAGATGCGCAACAGAATGCTCAAGTCCTCAGGCACGCGGGAAAGGACAAGGTAGCCTTCCGTAAGCGTCATTCCATCCGGCCATCTCTGGAGCACGCGGTAATACCCGTCCGTCTTGTGCGTGGCGACAGCCAGGACAGAGACCTCGCCAACGTCCAGGACAGCGCCATGTCCGGGCAACCGGGCAGCGACAATGGCCGTGCCCTGGCTCTCCCCCTTCAGCCACAGCAGGGAGCCGCCCTGGTCGGCCTCCATGCGATGAAGAGACAGGACCCCCGAATCCGTCTCCAACTCCGCTGCTGCGGACAGCCCAGGGCATTGCCAGACGCGCTCCTTGCCCGTCGCCACAAAGGCGGATGCGACGAAACGCCCTGCCATCACGGTTACAGCCAATGCGCCATGCTGCACGGGGTCAAGCGGATTGTCAGGGGTGTATGTCCCTGACACAATATAGTTCCCCGGCACCGCAAAGCGACACTCCAGATTCTCCCCCTGCACCAAGTCGAAACTCTCGCCAAACACCGTAAGACGGGCGGCTCCCTGTCCGCCGTCCTCCGGCGTAGCCGTTAGCAGCAGGGAGTCCCCCTGGCGGATGACAAGAGTCTCCGAGCGCAGGACATTGGTTGGCTGCCAGACAACCTGACGGGAACATGACGGCAGTCCGTCCGCCCGCGAGACGACAATGGCAGTCGCCGCATCAGGCGCCAGGCGGACATCCGCGAACCAGCGGTCGCCAGGCAGTCTTCTGACGGCGGGGACAACGGGGGAATCCCCGGCGGATGCCTCTTCGGCATCCTGCCAAAGCGGCGTTCCGTCCTCTCCGTCCCAAGGAGAACGTCCGTTGCTGAGTGGGGCTATGGCCACCGTGCCGTCAAAATGCACGCCTTCCATGCAAACGGGGGAGACGCGTGAAAACTCTGGAATCTGGACAGCGGAGAGACTCGCCGTGCGGGATGCAAGCCATTCATCCCCGGTCAGGCGGCAAAGGCGGATGCCGCAGACCTTCAGACGAGATGCGTTGTCAAGGTTTGGCCATTCCAGCGTGAAGGAAAGCGTACACTGCGGCAACCATGGCAGTATCCAGGAAAAGCCGCCGCTGTCCGAAGCCGACCTTTCGCGGAGACCGCAGTCATTACCGTTGGCGGACAACTTCAGGCGCAACGGCCCCTCGCCTGTCCCCGCCTCTGCCGCTTCCACTTCCAGCAGGTAGATTCCCGCCTCGGCAACGGGAAATGCGCCGGCCAGGATTCCGTTTCTGCCAATGGCCGTCATGGCCGTGCCTTCCTGCTCCCAACGTCCGCGAATGGCTTCAAGCGCACTGCCCTGCAAAGTTGCCGTCACGGTGGAAACAGGGGCGTCGGCGACCAGCGGGTTGGTGAACTGGCAATGGATTTCCTCGCCGTCAGGCACCCCGTCACCGTCCGTGTCAGCCAAAAGCGGGTTGGCGCCGACGGCGGCCTCTTCGGCGTCCCCAAGACCATCGCCGTCGGTGTCGGCGAGGAACGGGTTTGTGCCGTTCCGCAGTTCATCCACATCGCGCAGGCCGTCCGCGTCGGAGTCGCGCTGCCAGACGGCGCACTGCTCCAGCGCCAGGCACCCCTCGGTCGGCGTCCAAAGTTCCCGCGTCATGGGGCGCATCGGAAAACCTGGGCCGGACCACCGCAGAAGCAGTTCCGCATCCCCCTCGTTTTCCAGCATGGTCAGCTTCAATTGATGGACACCCGCATTCAACAGCAGCCTGCATTTGGCGGTCTGACTCCCTGTTCCATTCAGCAAAAGGCACTGGCGGCCATCGATGTACACGACCGCCGCGTCATCCACCGTCAGTTCAAGGAAATGCCACCCTGACTCAGGAACGATGAAATACCCCACGGCCTGAACTCCGACATAATCGGACTTGCCGGAGCCGAACACATTGCCGCCGCCAGATGGCAGTTCAAACTCCAAGACGTGGCCTTTTCCGAAGGGGGCGGAGACCGGGGTCAGCGACTGCCCGTCCAAGGCACGCGCATGGTAGTACGCCACGTCCACGCCCTGCAGACGCGCACTCGGCGCGGGAATCTCCGTCTCGTCAGGCGCAACCAGGGGATTTGCGCCGAGCAGGAACTCCTGGTAGTTGGACAATCCGTCGGAGTCGGCGTCCGCGTCGGCGAAAACGGGGGCATGGCCAAACCAGCGGGTCTTCCAGAGATGCCAGGCTGTCTGCTCCTGGGAAAAGTCCGGCAGAACCTCCAGGTACGGACTGAAACGGCCAGGGGTTCCGTCGAGGGCCACGGCTCTGACCCGCCAGGAGTGGCAATTGTCCAGTTGCATGGCACGTGACAGC
>JAFRLP010000414.1 GCA_017431185.1 Victivallales bacterium
CTGTGGATGAACAGGGGGTTGATGAGGCCGCCCGGCTCATGCGCCACGCTGACGCAGGCGCTGTGCGCAAAGCGGCTGTTGTCACCAACCACGAAGGACTCGAAGGAGAAGCGGCGGTCCAACTTCTGGAGGGTGTCCTCCTCTTCCATCGGCGGCTTCACAGCCCGAATGACAACATTCCGTTCCACGTCGGAAGCGCGCACTTCACGTTCCCCCAGCAGTTCGGGGTCGGCGGGGAGAAACTCGTGTCCGCTCTCGAAGACGACGTTCAACGTCAGGCCGCAGGCAGTCCGCAGCGCCTCCTCAATCACGCTCTTGTAGTTCAGCTGAAGCCATTCGCGCCAGATCCCAGTGCGCACACCAAGAATCAGGCCATCCTCCTCCAAACGCACGGGAGTGACATTGCCGATTGACCGCCGGTAGCTGTCCGGGTCAAGTTGCGTTTTCAGGCAACCGACGGTCTTCTTCCAAATTTCCTGTAGTTCCGACATTCCAAAAGTACCTGTAAATCCATCTGGCATTTGATGACATAAACTTAATGACCTTTCCCAAATCTTGCAAACCGCTTTCCCAACTTTTTTTTCAGGGCGGTTCTTCCACTTTGCTCATAACTCCCTGATTCTGCCAAATCTTATACCCCAAAACCTCAAAAGCAACTTTTTTTTCAAACCGCTTCGAGTCAAATTTCAAGTCCGATTTTCAAAATTCGCTGTAACCCACTGTACCTTCGTGTAAATATATTTTTACCAACAGAAAATCAGCACATGACACCTAATTTTTATTCGCTATTTTATTTGCGCCAGACGCGCAACCGGGCCGGCCTCCCCTGGCCGACCACTCTTTTTTTTCCCAGTTGCAATCACGAGCTGCAAGGCATTATTCCTGGGGCTCGCTTGAAAAAACAGCCACAAGCATATATTTTAATGATGCTTCGCCCCAAATCCAGAACAAAGGTGCAACCATGAAACGCCATTTCACTCTCATCGAACTGCTTGTCGTCATCGCCATCATCGCCATACTGGCCGCGATGCTGCTGCCCGCCTTGAGCAAGGCGCGGGAGCGCGCCCGGGAGATTTCCTGCGTGGGGAACATGCGCCAGTTGGGCATGGCATTGAACCTCTACGTTGACGCCAACGATGACTTCTTCCCCCATTCGCCAGGCGGGACAAACCTCTCCGCCGAGGGTTCAAAGACCGGCAAGGCGTGCTATTACACCAAGGGCTTTCAGAATCTGCCAGGCACATACGAGAAAAGCTACTGGCATGGGCAGCTTTGGAAATACCTGAATGGCGTCAGGACTTACCAATGCCCGTCGTCGGTGTCCGACCCAAGCAAAACCTCAAGCCCGACAACGGACGGCTACAGCCACAGCAACTACACATACAACGGCTTTTTGGCCACGCCCGACTATGGGCAGGAGACCCACGGGAGCGTTGACGGGCGCATGGTCACGGAGGTTCGCCAGCCTTCAGGCACAGGCGTGTTCTCGGAGCGCAGGCATTACTATGTCTCATCTACGGAGTCACGCATCTACCTCTCCCCCTATCGTTCCAGAACCTACTCGTCCGCAATCTGCGAAATCAACAACGCGCATCGCAACTACAAAAATGGCAATGTGTGCATGGTGGACGGGCACGTGGAGTCCGTCGCCCAAGTCGCCAACAAGAACATCACGAGCAGATACAATGCCCTGCGCAAAATGTATGACCTGAACAAGAATCTGGACTAAAAGACAAATCATGCGCAATCATTTTGGCCTTTTCCTGCTGACCATCAGCCTGTCTGCCGTCGCCTCCTTTGAATTGTTTGACAAATCCCCGGTGCAGGGCATTCTGCGCGAAGGGGCGGCCTTGCTGTCCAGCGGCGGTCAGGATGGCAGCGGAGCACTGCAGATAAGCGGAGCCGGCAAATCCGCGCAATATGGCTATGCCTACCGCTGGGAAAAGGTCGAGCCGGAACAGCAGTATGGCATCAGCTTCGCCTACCGTCCCTCCGACAATTTCCAGGGCAGCGCGATGGTGGTGGTGAATTTCGCCAAGGATGACTGGAAGTTTGACCAGAGCAAGGTGTTCCGCCGCGCCATTCCCATCGA
>JAFRLP010000415.1 GCA_017431185.1 Victivallales bacterium
TCCATTGGAGACGAAGAGTCCCCCTGTCGGGTTTGTCGTACCATACGGCGAGTTGAAAATCCTCAAAGGCGTTCCGCAGTGCGGTGACCGTGAGTTCTCTGGTTTTCGTCGTGTCTTTGGACGTGCGGAGCATCTCAAAGCCGGACGCCAGAAAAACATCCACTTCGGCGGGCATGGCAGCGGCGCCGCGCTTTTCACACTCAATTGCCTTGGGTGCGGCAGCGGCGATTTGCTTTCCGAAACGTTTCGGCAATTCTGGCAATTCCACAGCCTCGTCGGAAGTGCCGCGAAGGCTCACCCTGTCTCGTGTGCCGTCGGACACCGAAAAGACAATCTCGAATTCCTGGAGGGGATTATGCAGGGTCACGGACGCATCAAAGGCGACAATGTACCATTCTTCCACACGCACCGCAGAAAGTGCGTTTCGATTCAGGGTTCCCCTTCCGTCAGGTGCATAACTGGACACCTGTGACTTGCCAATGTCGAAATAGTATTCATTTCCGATTCCTTTGCGGCCTGTGAGGAGGTCGTCATCGGTGAAAAGGTAGATGTCACGCAAGGCAAAATCCTTGGATGTGCCAGGCGCAAGCCGCAGGCAGATGAAAAGCGTGGAGTCCTTTTGGGTGAAGGCTGCCTGGCGAACAGGCGACGTTTCCTTGACAACCTTGTAGAGTGAAGCCTTGTCCGCCACGGCAAGAAGGGCACCAATGAACAGAATGGCTCCAAATGCAAATCTTCTCATTCCATTGTCTCCTTTTCAATCACGGGACTCCAATTCGAGCCAGCGACTTCCGTTCCAGGTGAATTGGCGTCCAAGCTTTAAATCCACGTATGTTTCAAGGAATTCCGGATAAAGAGGACGGCTGAACCGACTGTGGTCCTGGTTGACAGTTTGGACATTTCTGCCATGCCCTTCTTTCCAGAAACGCTTCAGGCCGTAGGCATCCCCCTGAAGTGTATAGGAGAGGAATCCATGCCAGGAATCGGGGCACGTCTCGATAGCACATGGCTCCCGCCTCCCATCTGGGTCATCGGGAATGAAAGCCTCGTTGAAACGCTCGATGTTGAAATCTATGTTACTGATGTGACCTGAGCGCCCAGGCTTCACGTCAAAGAGGGGAAGATGCGTATTTCCCTCGTCAGAGCAATTCAAAAGTGTCAGGGTTTTCTCGCCGCCCTTGAAGACATACCCGTAGCAGCAGCGCGCAGCCGTGCAGGTGCGCAAGATGAGTTTGTCCGTGCTGTCAACATAGAACCCGACATGCAGACCTCCTGCGCACACGGTGTCCAAGCCGATGCGCGCCATCTCGTCATTAGAGGAAGGGCAAGTGACGACCCCGATGCATCCGGAAGTCGGGGTTTCGGGTTTGAGATGCAGAAAACGCTCCCGAAAATAGTTTTCCGTGTAGATGCCAACCTGCTGGAGCATACTGGAGCCGAAATGTCCGCAATCGATGCCTCGAATCCTGCGCGAGGCGTCAAACAGGATGAGATAGAAATTCCGGAAATTGACATTGTTCACATGAGTATAGGTGTACCAGTCAGGGGGCATTTGCGGTTTGGCGGAACATCCGAAGAAAACACGGTATTCCGTCTTGGGGTCCATGTTTCTGACTGCCTCTTCCGAGACATGAAGCACCACACCGAAACGGGTGTTGTAGGCCTTGTTCTCGGTGTCGCCAATGATGTTGATGACTCGTGCGCGTCCTTCATTATATCCAACAAAGACTGCGGAGTTGCCCTCCTGTTCAAAAGCATCAATGCAGTAATTTCCGTCAAGCAATTGCAGTGTGCCGCCTGATGTCAGGCATTGCAGTGCCTGGTTAATGACCACCTCGTCGTTTTTGCCGTGGCAGACAAAATCCGCTCGTCTCTGGTCCTGGATGCTGGAATCCTTGGCTGCAATCGTGATTTTCATGCTCATTTCACACTATTTATAGGTATAATCCCATCGTCTGCGGAGACTTGCACCGCTGCTGCCGGTGAATTCAGGGTCGTTATCTCTTTCGGTGCTGACGTTTCCTGCGACAAAGAGGATGTTCAGTTTGCCATGATGCACTCCAGGGCGGCAGACCGTGCCGCTAAGGCTATAGAGGTGGGACATGTCCGTGCCGGAGTCACGCTGGCACATCGTCGCGCTCCTGTCCAGCCGATAGACGATGAAAGTCGGGCTTGGGATGCTGGTCACTTTGCATGGCATGTTGTCCTGGCTGGAAAGATTCTTGTTGAGCGTATAGCTGATCCTCTTCCAATAATAGCACTTGCCATAGGTGGCGTCGCTGTATTCAGGTGCCTGATTGCTGGGGCAGCTGAATATTTTGGAGAAAAGCCGATCAGCCGGACCTTCAGCAGGAGCGTTGAAATGGAGGGTATCCAATTTCTTGTTCATGTCCTGGATGGGGGCGGTGAAGAAATCATCATAGTCAGACACATACAGGAGACTCATGACGCCAAACTGCTTCTGGTTGTTGACGCAACTAATGGAGCGCGCCTTCTCCCGTGCCTTGGATAGAGCGGGCAGCAGCATGGAGGCCAATATTGCGATGATGGCTATCACTACGAGCAATTCGACGAGCGTGAAGCCAAACCAGGCACTGCGGGCGTCGGATGGAGGTGCGCTTTCTTCTGATGGATATGCGGTTACTCTTTTCATGTCGAATGTCCTCTGTTTGGAGTTGTCTAAACGTTCAGGGGGAGCACGCCAAGTGCGCTCCCAGCCGAATCAATTCCTGGCGCACACATCTCCCGTCGATTTTCGGGACTGCGACGCCTTTGTCGATGGCCATGGCACTGGCGATGCCTGCGGCCTGCCCAATGGAGCAGACGGTTGGCATCACGCGGAAACTGCTGTGCGCTGCCACGTCCCCTGAAATGCAGCGGCTGCCAATGAGCAGATTTTCCACATTCTGCGGCACAAGGCAGCCAAATGGAATCTCGTAAAAGGCGGACTCGCTGAAATGGAGTGTCTCAGTTCCTCTGCCACGCGGGTTGTGGATGTCAATGCCGTAGTTGCAGCGGGCAATGCCATCCGGAAAATGGCGCGCTTGCAAAAGGTCGTCCCGCGTCAGGCGGGTCAATCCCCAGAATCTTCTGCTTTCTCGCACTCCCGCGTCGCCCAAGGTGCGCAGGGTCGCCTGTTCAAAGCCAGGCACATTCTCTCTGAGAAAACGGATGTATTCCCGAACCTGCCGCCTGCCAATGACTTCGGCTTCAGACCTCATCAGGCCGTTGGTCGCATCCTTGCCTAGAATGCGGGTTGTATTGAAATGGACTCCATGCGGGTCATGAGCATTGAAGCAGAGAAGATTTTCCCGCGGACTGGAGAGTTTGCCGCTTTTCACGGCATCCTGGTGGCAGCGTTGGACAACTTCCTGAAATTCACGGTTGCGGACATCGGCTCCGAGAATATCGACGTCCCCCATGTCAAAGCAGGTGGTCATCGGCTGGCAGCCGCCCTGTTCATCACCCATCTCGAATGGACATCCAGCCAATGCAGCCAGATCGCCATCCCCTGTCGAATCAATGAAAACCTTGGCGGATGCCGCTGAAAAACCACCTTTGGAATGGAGAACCGCATACTTGATTTCGCGTTTGTCCTCCGAAAGGATGACATCCACCAGCGTGAAATGGTAGAACAGGCCGACTTCAGCCTCTAGCAGAAGATCCTCCGCCGCCAGGGCCGCCAGCGCTGGCGTAATCAGACGGCTGGAAGATTCGTTTCCAGGAATTCCCGCATAGTGCCTTCTTTGTTTTTCGGGAAGGTAGGAGATGATTCCGCGAAGCCACTCGGTGAATACAGGGGCGTCAAAGAATTCCTTTCCGTTCCCCGAATACATGAATGGAGACACCTCGACAAGCGCGGCGGCGCCGCCAGGGCGCCCACTTGCCTCAAACACGCTGGTCTTGCATCCCATCCTCGCCGCCATTAGCGAGGCCCCCAGTCCTCCTGGTCCTGCGCCAATCACCGCAACGTCGCACTGCTCCACCACTGGAATACGCTTGTTGTTCCAACTGACATCCATCGAATTCTCCTGTTGATGCACCTGCTGTGAGGACATCGTAATTATACAAAAGAATCGGGTGGATTAACAGGTCTATTCTGGTCAAAAAAGTTGCAAATCCTGCTATTTGTCGAAAATTTTCTTCCTGTATTGCAGTGGAGTGATTCCGTGTTGTCTGCGGAAGAGGCGAAAAAAATTGGAGATATTGCCGAAGCCGCATTGTTCGGAAATGCCCTGGACGGACGCCAAAGAGGAATGCAGCAAAAAACGGGCCTTGTTCAGACGCACTGTGTTCAGAAGTTCCAGGAGATTCTGGCCAGTCTCCTCCTTGATGACATGAAGCGTGCGGCTCCTGCTTAGTTTCAGCGCCTGGCTAATGATCTCAAGCGTCTGTCCTGGTTTCTGGTAATTGCGGCAAATCAGGTAGCGAATCAGGACATCCCTTGGGATGTTCTGCGCCCTGGAAAGCACATCCTCCTTCAATGGTTCAACAAACTGCTTGAGACGAGCCGCGAGCTGTGCCAGTCCCTCCAGAACGAATGCCTCCTCCCCAGGTTCCATCAGGCGTCCATTAGGAGCAACGCGCCGCTGTCCCGCTGGCAAAAAGTCCAGAAACGGGAGTTCGCAGCGCCAACCAGGAGGCGCGATTCTTGCGCCCGCAAAGACTATCGCCTGCAACTGGGCATCATCCCATATCGGCAAGAACCACTCCAGGATTCCCGCTCGGCAGCGCTTGATTCCGCCATTGCGGAAACGGCCAATCTCCCAGCAGAGCATCTTCATGTCGGTCACCTGGCAAACTTTTCCTGTTTCGGTCTGCTTGGTCTGGCAGCAAAGCGGGTGCAGATGCTTGGTGCGCATCACATCCAGCACCAACTGGTATGCATCCGTGTAACCATGGACAGTCACCTTGGTTCCGCTCCATCTTTCAAAACAGGCTATCGATTTTTCGGGAAGTTCAAACATTGTTTGCCTCCTGGCAATGCCAGAACCAACTCCGCAATGCGAACTGTGCTTTTTCCCCCGAAAGCATCATTTGCGGGAACTGAGCTTTTTGGACACGGCTCTGTCTGTAATTGCAGGCAGAAGTGGACGCAGGTACTGTCCCGTGTAGGAGTTCTTGACGGCGGCGACCTGTTCAGGGGTTCCTGCGGCGATGACCGTCCCTCCCTGGTCGCCACCTTCTGGCCCGAGGTCAATGATATGGTCGGCAACCTTGATGACGTCCAGGTTATGCTCGATGACCAGGATGGTGTTTCCCTGGTCGCGGAGTTCCTGAAGGACATGCAGGAGCTGCTCGATGTCGGCGAGATGGAGGCCAGTGGTCGGTTCATCCAGAACGTACAGAGTATGTCCCTGGGGCTTGCGAGCCAGTTCGGTGGCCAGTTTGACCCGCTGCGCCTCTCCGCCAGAGAGCGTGGTGGCAGGCTGCCCGAGGTGGATGTACCCCATGCCCACGTCCTTGAGAGTCTGCAGGCGGCTTCGTATGCGCGGAATTGCCTCAAAGAGTTCCAGGACCTGATTGACGGTCATGTCCAGCACATCGGCAATGGAATGCCCTTTGAACTTGCAGCGCAGGGTCTCCTCGTTGTAGCGCTGCCCCTGGCAGTGCTCGCACTGCACATAGACGTCAGGCAGGAACTGCATCTCGATTTTGCGGATGCCGTCGCCTTTGCACTCCTCGCAGCGTCCGCCCTTGACATTGAAGGAGAAACGTCCTGGCTTGTAGCCACGTGCCTTGGCGTCGATGGTCTCGGCGAAGATGGCGCGGACAAGGTCGAAGATGCCAGTGTAGGTGGCGGGGTTGGAGCGCGGGGTTCTGCCAATCGGCGACTGGTCAATGACAATCAGCTTGTCGATATGCTCCAGACCATCGATGCAGCGGTGCGCCCCTGGCGCATCCACCTTGAGTCCTTTGCTCTGCTGGATGGCACGCACCAGGATGCGGTTGACGAGCGTCGATTTCCCCGAACCTGAGACGCCTGTCACGCAGGTGAAGGTTCCCAAGGGAATGGTGACATCCAGGTTCTTGAGGTTGTGCGCCGTGGCCCCCCGTATCACCAGTTTTTTGCCATTACCAGGCAGACGTTCCGCTGGCACGGGGATGGAGCGTCTGCCAGCCAGGAACTGCCCCGTCAGCGAGGCTGGGCACTGGGCGACCTCGGCAGGCGTGCCCGCCGCGATGAGCTGTCCGCCATTGCGTCCTGCTCCAGGTCCCAAATCGACCAGGAAATCGGCGGCCCGCATGGTGTCGAGGTCGTGTTCCACGACAATGACGGTATTGCCCAAATCACGGAGGTTGCGGAGGGTGTCCAGCAGGCGGTCATTGTCGCGCTGATGAAGGCCGATGCTCGGTTCGTCCAAAATATACAGGACACCCACGAGACCGCTGCCGACCTGCGAGGCCAGGCGGATGCGCTGGGATTCGCCGCCGGAAAGGGTTCCTGACTCGCGGTTGAGCGTCAGGTAATTGAGCCCCACGGAGCGGAGGAAGCCGAGCCTCGCACGGATTTCCTTTAGGATTTCACCGCCGATGGCCTTTTCCGTCTGGGTCAAGTCAAGTTTCTCGATAAAGTCGAAGGCACGGTCGATGGAGAGCGAGCAGAACTGGTGGATGTTCAGGCCTCGAATGGTCACGGCCAGGTATTCCGGCTTGAGTCTGGCGCCATGACAATCGGGGCACTGCTCGAAATCCATGACCTCCTGGATTTTCTCGCGAATCTCCTCTACCTCGGTTTCGCGGTGGCGCTTGATGAGATTGGGGATGATGCCCTCGAAAGGCTTTCGCCACTCGTTCATCCGTCCCTTCATCCAGTAGTCAAAGTTGACAATCTCCTCGCCACTGCCGTAAAGCAGGATTCGGCGTGTCTGCTCAGGCAGGTCTTTCCAGGGTGTCGTCAATTTGAAATGGTATTGCTCGGCCAGGCAACGGAGGTAGTGGTTGTAGAGCATGATGGTGTGGTGCCCGCCTCTGCGCCAGAGGGGCACCGCCCCGTTTTTCAGGGATTTGGTCGGGTCTGGCACTACCGCCTCTGGCTTGAGAATGAGCCGCATTCCGAGACCGTCGCAGGTCGGGCAGGCTCCGTAGGGCGTGTTGAAGGAGAAGTCACGCGGCTGAAGTTCCCCAAAACTCAGTCCGCAATGGACACAGGCGAGATGTTCGCTGTATTGCTCCTCATGCCAGCCAGTTTTCGCGGAACGGTCTTCGGTGAGAACGGTCATGATTCCGCTGCCTTTCTTCAGGGCGAGTTCCACGGAGTCCGTCAGGCGGCTCTTGTCGGTCTGTCCTGTGACGAGGCGGTCAACGACCGCCTCCAGGGTGTGGCGCCTGTTTTTGTCGAGGGCCAGTTCTGCGTCCAGAGACTTGACCTCACCGTCAATGCGAATACGGGCAAAACCGTCCCGTCGCATGCTTTCAATGATTTCCTTGTGTTCGCCCTTTTTGCCTGAGACATAAGGCGCCAGAATCATGATTCGGCTGCCTGTCGGCAAAGCGCAAATCTGCTCGCAGATGCTCTGCGGGCTTTGGGAGTGGATTTCGCGCCCGCACTGCGGGCAGTGCGGCACGCCCAGATGGGCATAGAGCAGGCGCAGGTAGTCATAGATTTCCGTGGTGGTCGCCACAATGGAACGGGGGGATGACCCGCTGGTGCGCTGTTCGATGGCAATGGCCGGCGACAGCCCCTCTATGTGCTCGACCTGTGGCTTCTGCAACCTGTCCAGAAATTGGCGAGCGTATGCCGAAAGGCTTTCCACATAGCGCCGCTGCCCCTCGGCATACAGGGTGTCAAAGGCCAGCGAACTCTTGCCTGACCCGCTTAACCCTGTGATGACCACCAGCGAATCACGCGGAATGCTGATGGTCAAATCCTTGAGGTTGTGCTGGCGGGCACCGATGATTTTAATAAATCCTGACATATAGGTGAACGCATCAGTCCTGCGGTGGTCTGCTGGTCTGGCAGACCGTGCTTCGCGCAGTCCGAACTACTTTTTTCTCAAGTCCTGGACACGGACAACCTTGCCCTCGGATCTGGGCAGGGAGCCATGCGGAACAAGTTGGATTTTGGGAGTGACCAGGATGGTGTCGCGCAGGATGGCGGCGATCTTCTTCTTGAGACCCTCCAGCTCGGAGTAGTCATCGGTGAACAGGTCAGGCTTGAGTTCCGCCTTGACGGTCATGTCGTCCCCCTCCTCATTGGTCAAGACTATGAGGTAGTCGTTATCCAGTTCCTTGAAGGCCATGAGGACGCGTTCAATCTGGATGGGGAAGATATTGCACCCCTTGACAATGAACATATCGTCGGAACGTCCCTTGATTCGGTCAATGCGGCGATGGACTCGCCCGCAGGCGCATGCGCCAGGCAGGATTCTGGTCAGGTCATGGGTGCGGTAGCGAATGACAGGCATCGCCTCCCGGTCTAGGGTGGTGAGGACCATTTCGCCCCATTCGCCTTCAGGGAGCACCTTCTCCGTGACGGGATCGATGATTTCGATGAGGTAGCAGTCCTCCCAGATGTGCATTCCCGCCTGGCATTCACACTCAAAGGCCACGCCGGGACCATTCATTTCGGTCATGCCGAAGGAGTTGTAGGCCTTGGCGCCAAACATCTCCTGGATACGCTGGCGTGTCTCTTCGGAGTGCGGTTCGGCACCGATGAAGAGCCGTCTTACCTGGGTGTCGCGGCGCGGATCGAGCCCCAGCTCGGTGAAGACAGCGAACAGGCGTCCCAGGTAGCTGGGCACGGAGTGCGCGGTCGTCGTGCCGAACGACCGCATGAGCTGAATCTGACGCTTGGAGTTGCCTGCCGCCGCAGGGATGGTCAAGGCCCCGAGTTTTTCGGCGCCATATTGGAAGCCCAGACCGCCTGTGAACAGACCGTAGCCACTCATGTTCTGGAACACGTCGTTCGGGCGCATGCCCGTGCCCCACATGGAACGCGCCAGCAGATTGGCCCAGGAGTCCAAATCGTGGCGGTTATAGAGCACGGCGGCGGGATTGCCCGTGGTGCCGCTGGTGCAATGCATCCGCACACACTCTTCTTTTGGCACTGCCAGCAGTCCGAACGGCCAGTTGTCCCGCAGGTCATCCTTGCAGGTGAAGGGGAATCTCTGAATGTCCTCCAGGCCCTTCAAGGAGTCGGCGGAAAGCCCCTTTGCCCCAAGATGCTGTTTGTAGAAGGGAGACTGCATTGCGCGGGAGACGGAGAACTTGAGTTTCTCAAGTTGCATCCTCTCCAGTTGTTCACGGGGCATGGTCTCCAGTTCTTCTTGCCAAAAGCGATTGTTCATGATTGCTTGCCTTGTTGATGTGTGAAAAGAGAGCTGGGAGGACAGAGTCCTCCGTGCGCTCGGTTGTCAAAGGTTGTAGCCGTCCAGCAGTTCCAATGCGGCGGGCATGCGCATTTTCTGGAGGGCGGAGGCTTCGATTTGGCGGACTCGTTCGCTGGAGAGGTTGACCAGTGCGCTGATTTCCGCAAGCGTATGGGTTTCGCCGTCATCAAGGCCGAAGCGCAGACGGATGATGTTCTGTTCGCGCTCATCCAGCATGTCCAGGATTTGGGTGATGGCCTCGCGAAGCGCCTCCCTGTCAGCGCTTTCGGAGGATGCCTGGTGATTGAGGTCGGGGATGATGTCCTCCAGTGTGCTGTCCTCGCCTAGAATGCTTTGCAGAGAGATGGGCTGCTGGGTCATTTTCTGGAGGGCACGGACTTTGGCAGGGGAGAGGCCAACCAGAGAGGCGATAGCCTCAGGGGCGGGCAACTGTCCCGTCTCGTTGAGCAGGTGCTGTTCCGCCTGGCGAATCTGGGAAATCTGCTTGACCGTGTTGGCGGGCATGCGAATGATGCGGCTCTGGTTGGTGATGTTTCTGGTGATGGCCTGGCGAATCCAGTAACTGGCGTAGGTGGTGAAGCGATGTCCCAGGCGATGGTCATAGCGTTCCACCGCGCGCATCAATCCGATGTTCCCCTCCTGAACCAGATCATTGAGCGGAATGCCTGTGCCCGTGTATCGGCTGGCAATGCTGATGACCAGGCGAAGATTGCGTTCCACCAGGGTGGACATGGCCAGTTTCATCTTGATGCGCAATCTGGCCAATTTGGGAGCAAGCGCTTTCCAGGTCTTCGCGGGAATGACCGCCGCCCTGCATTCGGGGTTGTCAAGTGCATCCAAACAGCGCGTGAAGAACTGATGGCGTGGCTTCAAAGGCGCCAGAGCCTTCCAGAACGCGCCTTTGTCGGTCAGGGCGCAGTTCTCTGGGAACGTATGCTCTGGTGTTTGCAGAGCGGTCAGCCGAGGCCAGGCCGCCTGAAGCTGAGGCGGCAGCCCCTCTTCGCCCAATGCCTCCGCGTCGTCGTTCTGAAGCGAGAAATAATTGGAAAGCCGTCCTGAAGCCGTCTGATGGACAAACTCTCCGATGACATGATAAAGCAGGGTGGGGAACTGCCTGATGGTCTTCTGCAATTCATCACGGCAGGCGTCGAATTGCTTGGCCAGGACAGTCTCCTCTTCCTGAGTGAGCAGCGGATAGGTGCTGATGTCCCGCATGTAGGACTGCTGCAACTCCTGTCCCACACTGCGGAACGTGCGCAGACGCCCCGAGCTGGACTCGGAGTCTGGCAATTCAGAAGGTGTGGAAGTGGAAGTGGGCATTCGAGTGATGATCAATTGTTGATGAGCACCGAGAAAAATTCGGCGAAGATGTCGAAGAGGATGGTCAGAACCAGGATGGCTCCGACCAGCAGGATAATCCATCCCAGCGGGTGTTTGGCGACTTCCGTGACTTTGGCCTTGGAGAGACCGTGGATTGCCGCATCCCGTGCCAGACGGAATCCCTTGACGATGTGTACATCCGTTTCCCCAAGGGTCAGGGTATCCCCTGGCTCAATCTCCACCCTTTCCGTGACTTGCGTGCCGTTGACGGCGGAATACTGTGAACGATGGCGGTTCTCGAAGAAGAGCCGCCCGTCTTCCAGCACATCGATGGAGCCGTGAAAGCGCGAGACATCCTCGGTGCGGACAGTGACCGCGTTGTCGTGAGAGGCGCCGATTGAGTTTGTGCCAGGCCATAGCACCGCCCGTTTGTTCCCGTCCATGGTGGGAACATCCCAGGTGACGTCATATTTGCTCGGGCCGCATTTTGGGCCGATGCATAGAAACAGCTGGGAAAAGCGGAAAATGTCCCCATCGTTGATGGGCACGTCCGTCACACGTGTGCCGTTCAGCAATACGCCAGAGTGCCCCTGATTGATCAATTTCCACTGGTTGGCGTCCTTTTTCAGGACAATATGCTCGCGGCTGACATTCGACTCGGCCACGTGCTTGAGGGAAATGTTGCAACTGCTGGCACGTCCGATTGTCAGTTCCTTGCCGAAATCATCGGTGTTGAAGCGGACAAGCTGTTCACCTTGGGAGTTGAAGATCTGGCAGACAGGCATGAGTGTTCTCCCCTTAGGTTGGCCAGGAGGCCAATTCGCCCTGAATCCTCTGGAGCAGCGCGTCGATGGGCACCAGCTCGTTGCGTTTGCCCCAGTCGCGATGCTTGTATTCGACAGCGCCCTCCTGCAGGGTCTTGGGCGAGACCACGACGCGGATGGGGCATCCGATGAGGTCTGCGTCCGCAAACGCGAAGCCGGCCTTTCCGCCGCGGTCATCGAAGAGCACCTCCACGCCCGCATCCTGGAGTTCGCCGTACAATTTGGCGCAGGTGTCGGCGACAGGCTGCTGGTTGATGTTCAGTCCGATGAGTTCCACCTGGAAGGGGGCGATGGCCATCGGCCAGATGGGACCGTAGTCGTCGTGATTCTGCTCAATGACCGCTGCGGCGGCCCGTCCCACGCCAATGCCATAGCATCCCATGATCATCGGGTGTGTTTTGCCATTCTCGTCCAGATAGTTGCATCCCATCGGCTCGGAGTATTTGACGCCGAGTTGGAAGATGTTGCCGACTTCAATGCCGCGCAGCAGTTTGAGCGGCTCGCCCTTTACGGGGTCGGGGTCCCCCTCCCGCACGGTGGCGATGTCCGTCACCAGAATGCCCTCCTTGTTCGGCACGTCACGGTCAAAGTTGAAGTTCAGATAATGGCAATCCTGCTCATTGGCGCCCACCACCAGATTCGAGGATTCCGCCGCTGACGGGTCAACCACTGCGCGGACTTTCTTCGGGTCAATGGAGTAAAGGCTGGCGAAACCAGGCACTGCTCCGCAGGAGCGGATGAGGTCGTCGTCCGCAAACGTCAGTTCTGGGGTCTTGAGGGCCTTGCGCAATTTGGTCTCGTTCACCTCCAGGTCTCCGCGGATGCTGACGAACACCAGTTTTCCCTCCTGGTCTTTGTAGAAGACGGCCTTGCAGGTGGAACTGGCCGGCACGTTCAGGAACTTCGCCAGGTCGTCGATGGTCTTGCAGCCGGGCGTCAGCACCTTTTCCATGGGCCTCGGTGGCTCCTTGACGTAGGCCAGGCGACTGGTCGCAATCTCCCGATTGGCACGGTATTCCCCATCCTGAGAGACGAATAGCGTGTCCTCGCCACAGTCGGCGATGGCCATGAACTCATGCGAGACAGCCCCGCCAATCATTCCCGAGTCGGATTTGACGGAAAGGCACTCCTTCAGGCCGATGCGCCTGAAGAAGCGCTCATATGCCTCGTGCGCCCTTGCGTAGTACTCCTCCAGGCTCTTCTGGCTGGTATGGAAGCTGTAGCCGTCCTTCATCGTGAATTCGCGTACTCGGATGAGGCCGGCGCGCGGGCGCGCCTCATCCCGGTATTTGGTCTGAATCTGGTACATCATCACGGGAAGCTGCTTGTAGCTGGTCAGTTCCGTGCGGGCGATTTGCACCACGGCCTCCTCGTGGGTCATTCCCAGCATCATGTCCTTTCCGTTGCGGTCCTTGAAGCGGAGCAGTTCCGCCCCCACGCTGTCCCAGCGTCCACTCTCTTTCCAGAGTTCGGCGGGCAGGACGACGGGCATTTTGATTTCCTGTCCGTCGATTCGGTTCATCTCCTCACGCAGAATCTTCTCGATTTTGGCGATGACCCGCTGTCCCAGGGGGAGGATGCTGAACAATCCCGCCGAGACAGGTCGGCAGTAGCCGCCGCGCACCAGGAAAATATGGCTGGCGGTCAGGGCGTCGCGGGGGGCTTCCTTCAGTCTTTGTCCTATCAGTTTGGAAAGTCGCATGGTATCGTATGGGGGCTCAATGGTGGGAAATGCTCTTCGGTTCTTCTTGAATGAAATAAATATAACGGGAAATCAACGCTTCGCAAGGCGATAGGCGCTCTTTCCTTGATAAAAGTGGACGGAAAAGGTTGAAAAAGTCCAGAATGACTTTACATTAGAGGGAAATGTTTTGTGAGGGGAGGCGAAAAAAAA
>JAFRLP010000416.1 GCA_017431185.1 Victivallales bacterium
AATGCCACAGCTAACCGCCAACATTGTCACTGACCAGGAGTGTTTTTATGGTACCCTTGCATGGGAGGGCGACACCATCACGGATGTCAAGCGAACTGGCGTGCCCATTGCGGATGAGCCGCTGCTGCTGGCAGGTTTCATAGATGTCCATTTGCATGGTCTGGGGCCGTTCACCGCCGAAAATCCCGATGGTTGCCTGGGGATGGCGGAGTACGCTCCCTGCACTGGCGCCACGATGCTTTGTCCAACTCTCTCCTGTGCTCCCGAGGAGTATTTGGTCTCCATGATGTCCGCCATCCGCGGATTCACCAGAAACGTGCCTCGCGGAGCCGTCATTGCGGGAACGCACATGGAAGGCCCCTGGCTTAACCTGGATTATGCGGGCGGCATGGTGCGAAGCATGATTCGCCCGCCAAGCATCCAAGAGGCCCAGGCGTTCCTTGATGCCGCACAAGGCTCGCTCAGGCTTCTGACCATCGCACCAGAGATGCCTGGCGCTTTGGATGTCATCAGATTGCTGGTCGCCAACGGCGTGACCGTCTCTGCGGGACACACGGGATGTGCCCCTCACGCCCTCGCGCAGGCAGTCGATGCTGGCGTCTCCGAAATCACCCATCTCTTTGACGCCTACGCCCTTCCCGAGGATGCGGAAGGCGTCAGACAACCCGCCTTGACTGACATGGCGCTTGTCAACGACCATGTCTTCAAGGAGATTATCATGGACGGATTGCACGTCCCCCCAGAACTCGTGCATCTCGCCAGGCGGGCGGCTGGCGCGGGGAAAATCATCGCCATAACGGACGCCATGCAGGGTGCGGGCATGAAATCGGGGCATTTCACGGACATGGGGGTGCCGTATACGATTCGCGAAGGGGATTTTGCGAGAGCGGACGCCACAGGCAACATCCTTGGCTCATCGCTCTCCCTGAATCAGGCTTTCCACAATATGACAACGCGCTTTGGCTTCTCGCTTCCCGAAGCCAGCCGGTGCCTTTCGGCCAATCCAGCCCGCACACTGAAGATGGAACAGCAGACAGGCCGCCTGGCGCCAGGACTGTTTGCCGACCTCGCCGTTCTGGCCCCAGACCACAGGACTGTGCTCCAGTGCTTTGTCCGAGGCGCCAAGATGCATGGATAGTTGAAGGCATGGGCGACAACACTGAAAAGTCCTGCCTTGTCCAGAATCAGAAAAACTGTTTATTCCGTCGCACGTTGAAGACAGTCTTTATCTGCCGTTGATTTTTTTTCCAACCTTTTGGGTAGAGCGGCCGCGAATAAGGGTGTATATTATGCCACGACGATTGTTTCTCGAGAACACTGCGGCATTGGGAGACAATGAAGATATCCTACAAAAAACTCTAATTTCCTCAAAATTCCTCAATGAAGTTCTGGTTTCGAGTTGATTTTAAGGAGTAAGAAATGAGACGCAAAGACGGAAACCCAAAAACAAAAGCCAAGCGTTCTTTGCCAGTATTCAAATATGGTTTTAGAGACAATCCCAGCGGGGTAAAAGATATGATCCCTGCTGGAAGCTTATATAGTGTAATGTCCTTCTTCTCTGGTTGCGGTGGGTTGGATTTAGGTTTTCTTGGAGGCTTCAATGTATTTAATAGCCATTACGAAAGAATGCCTTTTGAAATTATAGACGCTTATGATAATCTTCAAGATGCAGTTGATTGCTATAAACTAAATTTGGGTGATAGAATACATTGTGCAGATTTAACAAAAGTAAATCTATTTAGTGACGCCGATATTTTAATAGGTGGTTTTCCCTGCCAAGATTTTTCATCGGCAGGTCCAAAAACGGGATTTGATGGGAAACGTGGTAATTTATATAAAGTTATGCTTAGGTATATGCATGAACACAAACCCCGTATTGTTGTTGGCGAAAATGTTAGTTATCTATCAAAACTACAATCGGGTGATTGTCTTAACAAAATACTAACAGACTTTGAAAGCATTGGATATCATTTTGATTTATGGGAGATGCGTGCCCAAGACTATGGTGTGCCCCAAAACCGAAATCGATTGATTTTCATTGGAGTAAGGGATGATATAACGGGTTTTCCGGTAAAACCGCAACCATTGACCCCATATTCACCCAGAACAATTTCTGAAGCCATCAGTGACTTAGAATCAATAACCGATGAAAGCGTTACGAATCAGAGCCAGTATTTTGTGTCAACAAAAGCAACCAGCGGTGGCGGTCAGGGCGACAATGTCAATGATGCAAATAAAGTTGCATACTGCATTAGAGCAAATTCAAGAGGAAGAATTCAATTTCACTACAAACTTGAAAGGCGATTAACAGTTCGTGAATGTGCCCGGATACAAACCTTTCCAGATGAATTTGTGTTTCAATTCACTACTCAACGAAACTTAACATTAATCGGAAATGCAGTACCACCAATACTTGCCCACAACATTGCAAGAGCAATAGCATCCTTTTTAGTAGCAGTAGAATCCGGCGATAAAACATCAACATCAATCACGCATAACCGCATCTTTTTACAACAAGGAGACCTTTTCCATGACTAACGAACAACTATTACAAGAATTCTTAAATCCTTTAGCTGTATGTGCAAATTATAGACCCGCTTTTGGCACAACAGAGGAGGGGTTTTCTGTAGCAGACTTCCATACACTATATGGAAATGATGAGTTTTATTCATGGATTGGTTTAGATTCCGATTTGGTATACGCTGCTCATAAGGCCGCTGGGGGACTAACATCTATTTATAGGCAAATTGGCGTTGGCGCTGAACGCTTGTTAAGAGAAATCATCAAGCAGGAACTTGATTTAACGGCAGAACAAGTTGCGTGGCAGTATGAGTATCAGTCAGCAAATAACAGAACGGCATACCATATTCTGGATGCAAAAATCAGCCTATCAGACATCCATAATTCTATTATTACAGAACGGTTTACTCGTTGGTTGAGGGCGGCTCAAGTACGCACTGGCGGTGCCGAGGCGACAATTAATCTTCAAGGCGCTATTTTTGAAATTCGGCAGGGGTATAAGAGTGCTGATTCAAAACGACAAAATGCAGACATTCGTTTTGGTGCTAAATCATATCAGATTAATCACATTCCAGTCGTTGCTATTTTATCCTCACAAGTCAGTGAAACCGTAATACAACGTTACAAAAACTCAGGCATGCTTGTAATAACAGGAACTCGTTCAAATGATAGTACCATTTCAACCTTTTCGTTTTTCAGGGAGGTTGTCGGCTATAATCTTGAGGACTTTTTCAGAAGAAATTCAGTTGAAATACAACGAGTGGTTCACCAATTAATTCAAAGTCTTTTACGAGCAAACTAAATAATTAACCTTAGAACACGCGAAAAGTTGAACTACATATTTTCGTCACGACGCTAAAAATCTTTTTTGACTAGAAAAATCCACACACACTTGCATCCCTTGCCTCATCTCCTATATTATTGTAGTTCTACAACAGACTACAACAAGGAGCATTACGAGGCATGTCATTCATAAAGGCGCAGAAGATAGTCAGGGATTCTCATGGAGTGATCACACAAGCGCACTGGTAGATGCGGTATATGACACAGCAAGGAACTCAGGACACAGCCGCCATGCCGTGCCTCTATCAAAGGGATGCCGAATTGTCAGTCGCCAGACGTTGGGAACTGTGCAAAACAATCTGTGCTGATTGTGCGCTTTTGGCGCATTTCTGCCGCAATTGCCCGTTGCGCAGATGGCTACGAGCCTTGCAATTGCGGCAGAAATGCATCCAAAATCGCCGCAATCCGCTTTGATAACTTATTTTTGAACAGTTCCTTAGTGATACTTGGGCAGGTATGAGCCGTGGGCTTCAATGAGGTCGTCGCACATCGCCTTGATTTTGTCGATGGGCAGTTCGGCGGCGGTATGGGGATCCAGCATCGCGGCGTGGTAGATATGCTCCCGCTTGAGGGTAAGGGCCGCCTCGATGGTCAGCAGCTGAACATTGATATTGGTCATGTCCATGGCGGCACACTGAACGGGCAGACGCCCGACGTGGCACCCCTGTACGCCATTGCCATTCACCAGGCAAGGCACTTCGACCACCGCGTCCGCGGGCAGATTCTCGATGAAGCCGTGGTTCAGGACATTGCCGCCGATGTTAAACGGCTCATTGGTGGTGATGGCGTTCATGATGCCGCAGCCGTACTCGTGGCTTGCCGTGTTGTGGACAAGCTTCTCCTTCTTGATTTTGCGGTACTCCTCCGCCCATGCCTTGCGCTGCACGATGCAGCGGCGCGGATACTCGTCCAGCGGGATGCCATATTCCTTGACCAGTTCGGGGTACTGGGACTTGATCCAGTAGGGGGCGTATTCCGCGTTGTGCTCGCTGGACTCGGTGACGTAGTAGCCGAAGTCGAGCATCATCTGGAGCCGGACAAGATTGGGGCAGATTTGGTTCAGCTTCTCGGCATGCCCGCGGTATTTCTTGAGATAGGCGGCTGCCTTGCGCTTGATTTCGGGGTAGCGGTCAACCCCGTCCTTGGTCAAATCCAGCAGCCAGGCCATGTGGTTGATGCCCGCGATGTGTCCGCGCCACCCCATGTCCTCCGGAAGCAGGCGCTTCTGGTTGTAGTCCTTTTCCGGGTCATACATTCCCAGGGTGGTCAGCAGACTGGCGATGCACACCTGCACGCTATGGCAGAGTCCGACCGCCTTGATGGAGGTGCCGCGCAGCACCGCTCCCGTGAGCATGGCCATCGGATTGGAGTAGTTGAGCAGCCAGGCATTCGGGCAGACGGCCTCCATGTCGTGCGCAAATTCCAGCAGAACGGGAATCGTGCGGAGGCCGCGGAAGATGCCGCCAATGCCCAGGGTGTCGCCGATGGTCTGGCGCAGACCGTATTTCTTGGGCACCTCGAAATCGATGACGGTCGAGGGCTCATAGCCGCCGACCTGGATGGCGTTGACCACGAAATTCGCCTGACGGAGAGCCGCCTTGCGCTGTCTGGGACCCAGGTAGCATTGGAACTTCATGCGTCCCTGGTTGGTGTTGCGGTTGATGTTGTCGAGAATGGCCTTGGACTCCTTGAGCCTTTCGGCGTCAATGTCGTACAGCGCGACCTCGGCGTCACGCAACGCCTCTTTCAGCATGCAGTCCCCGAGCACATTGCGGACAAAAACCGTGCTGCCCGCACCCATGAAGGCAATTTTCACCATGAGAAACTCCCAGTTCTGACGTTTTCCCAAATCATCGGATTTGGGATTCATTTGACAAATGTCAATTATACAATAACCGCGTTTCCAACAGTTACAATCAGGGGGGAGATTTTTTTATGGGACTGATGTGCTATTTTATGGGACAAGAAGGCGGTCAGTCGGCCAGCCAGAATGGGTTGGTCGCGGCCAGCTGGTTCTTGCGGGTGCCGACGAGTTCCACACGCAGATAGGGTGTGCCGGCGGGAATCTCCGGCACGGCCAGTTCACCCTCGAAGGACGTGTCCGAGAGGGGGATGGTCTGGAGCAGGGTTGCGCCGGCGTAGATTTGGGCCTCCGCCAGAGTGCCGTCGAATACCTCGGCCTTGACCTGGAAAGCGTGCGCATCGCTCCTCGGCAGCGTGTCGCCGGGCAGATGTCCTCCCAGTGTGATGTCACAGCCATGGAAGAAGCACGCTGCGATGGAGTGTCCCGCCTTGACCGCCGCGCACACGTTGTCCCGCGTAGGCACCGCGCCTGTATAGATGAAATTGGCGGCGGGATTGGCGAACATCCGCTTGTAGCCGAACAGATCCACCGAGTTCATCAGGGTGAAATGATGGCCTGCCAGCCATTGCCTCTCCAGCATGGTGCCCGCCAGGGGACGGAGGGGCTCCATGTCGGCGCCATCGCAGGAATGGCTTGCCCAGGTGTCACAGTCGGGATGCGTGGCAATGGCCACGCCGTGGTGCTGGTGGATATGGGCGACGGCGCGTCGGAAGTAGTCCGCCACCTCCTCGTCCGAGAACAGGGAGCGGGTGTATTCGGGGGTGTAGGCGTCCTCATCGATTCCCAGGGCCAGGATATGGTAGGTGTTGTGGCTGAGGTTGTCGTGGGAGTCATGCCAGTTGAAGGGGTGGTACTCCTGGCCGTGCAGGAACAGGGCATGGTCGTCGGAGTAGTCCTCCAAGTCCAGGTGGTAGTCGTAGCAGGCGGTGTCCTTGAGCGCCAGGCCGCAGATGTCAATGCGCCAGCGACGCATAATGGCCTCGATGGTGCCCAGGGAGGAGTCGCAGCCGAACCAGTCCAGCGAGTGCATGTGGATGGCCAGGTTGTAGTTGCGCTTCAGGGGCAATTGCTTTCGGATACGTGCGGGCACGTCCGTGTCGCCCGCCTTGAAGCGGGCGAGATGCGCCAGCAGATTGGGGAGGAACTTGCGCCAGAACGCCAGGCACGGGTCGTCCGTCGGAACGGACTTCTCGGGGAAGAGCATCTGGCACATGAAATAGAGTCCTTTGCCGACCTTCCTTTGCAGGAGCAGTGCCCCGTTTTTGACCGCAGGGTCACGATAGGAACCCAGGATTTCCCATCCGCTGTCCACCTGGAAGCAGGAGATGGCGGTGGTTTCCACCGTGGCCGGCGTGGTCTGCGGGTCATTCTTCACCAGACCGAACTCGAAGGTCGGGACTTTCCAGCCGAGCATCTCGTCTGGCGCAATGTCATTCGGCTCATGGAAGAGCCGGGAGCCGATGTGTTCCACGCGGGGCAGCATGTAATTCCAGGAGACCAGTTTGTTGGCCTCGGTGATGGTCACGCAATGGCGGTGAACCAATTGGGTGTATCCGCACTCCTGCGGAAGAAAGAACGGAGCCCAGCGGCGCCAGTCCTGGTGCATGAACAGCAATATTCCGCCACGTGCCACCCAGTCCTGGATATACGCGGAGTCGTTCTCGATGTAGTCGTCAAAGCCATCCTGCTCCACCAAGGCGATGTCATACGGCTCCAGATACCCCTTGTAACTGTAGTCGATCTGCTCGACGTCGCACCCTTCTGACTTCAGGAATTCAACAAAGGTGTAGGACGGCTGGAACCAGTGGCGAAAGTATCCGATTTTCATGTTCTCTTGAATTGGGGGACAAAATGACTGGAAAAACGCACTGTGCGTCTGCCCATGCAATATACTATACACCATCCTTTCCATAAAATCACGCTGTGAACATTGATTTTTGCATTTTCCACGTATGGTTCTCGAACAGCAGGCTATCCTGTTTTCAGCCACGTTCATCAAGACTGCGGCGCCAGCGTCCTGGGGTCATGCCGTATTTGCTTCGGAACAGCTTGATCATGTAGTTGCAGTCATAGAAGCCGCAGGCGTCGGCAATCTGCGAAAGGGACATCTGCGTCTCCCGCATCAGGCGGCGTGCCTGGTTGAGGCGGAGCAGCGTCCGATAATCCATTGGCGGCAGCCCGATGACCTGCTCGAACTGGCGGATGTAGGAGGAGATGCTCTTATGCGCGGAATGCGCCAATTCCGCCAGGGTGGTTTTCTGGCTGACATCCTGTTCCAGCCGCTCCAGGGAGGCCAGGAATGGAGTCTGGACAGTCGCCAAGGACGTGCGTGCCTGACGCACTTCGCGGTTGCCCAACGACAGCAGGAAATCCAGAAACGCGGTCTTGAGGCGCAGACGGTCGCCGACCTGCCTTAGGTTTACGTAGCCAAGCATCCGCTGAAGGCTGGTGATGGCCTCCTGGCGCCGAATGGCGTCCAGATAAAGATGCCAGCCATGCCGTGGGGAAGTGGCTTCCAGCAATGCCCTGCAACTGGGGATTTGCATCAGCTCAGGCCATTCGTTTGCCAGGACCGATGGCTGAAACGCGAGGTTGTAAATCTCGAAATGACGGCTGTTCTCGTAACTGTGGACCTCCCCCGGGAACACCGAGAACACATCCCCGCGAATAATCCCATAGCGCTCGGTGCATCCGTTGGCGTATGTGATGCGCTGGACGGAGCAGCCACGGCTCACCAGCACCAGTTCGATGAAATCGTGGCCATGCGGAATCATCGAACTGCGCTGGGAAGCCAACTCCAAAGTCAACGGGAAATCCGGTTGCGGGAAGAAATCGCTGGAATGGTAGAGTCGCATCTTCGTCAAAAGGGTCTTTCAGTGACTTTGACAATATTATACTATTTTTAGAACCGAAAGTCAAGGGAAATTTCCTTAAAATATGATATAATAATAGGCAACTCGAAAAAACTCCCCTTTTCACGGAAAACAAACATCCCCTCTGGCAGAACCATGCAAGTCGCAGCCTACTATTTTCCGAACTACCATCCTGAACCACGCAACAACGCCCGCCACGGGCGTGGCTGGACAGAGTGGGAGCTGATGAAGTGCGCCCGTCCGCGTTTTCCTGGCCATGTCCAGCCCAAAGTGCCGCTGTGGGGGTACGAGGACGAGTCCGACCCGGCGGTGATGTCCCGTAAAATCGAGTCCGCCACCTCACACGGCCTGGACACCTTCGTGTTCGACTGGTACTGGTATGACGGCCCCTATCTGGAGGGGTGCCTGAACCGCGGGTTCCTGGAGGCCCCCAACAACCGGAAAATGACCTTTGCCCTGATGTGGGCCAACCATGACTGGAAGAACATCCATCCCATCGGACGCAACACCAATGCGCCAGAGGCGATGGATTTTCCCTGGCAGACCACCCGTGAGAGCGTGGGGGCGGTCTGGGAGCATGTCATTCACGACTACATGCTCCGTCCCAACTACTGGCGCATTGACGGGTTGCCGTATTTCTCCATCTACGCCGTCAATCGCTTCATCATCCAGATGGGCGGGGTGGAGGCGTGCGCGGAGGTGCTGGAGGATTTTCGGGCCCGTGCCCGCAAGGCGGGATTGCCAGGCATTCACCTCAACGGCATCTGGTTTGACATTCTGGACAACCATCCTGCCTGTTCCGCCTGTCCCCAAGGGGACTGGGCGCGTCGTCTGGGATTCTCCAGCTACACCAGCTACAACAATGTGTTTGTGAGCAAAGTCTGGTTCAACAATGACTTTCCCAGAGTGGACTACAACTGCTCGACAGACGAGTATCTGGAAATCGCCCGCAAGGCGCAGGCCACCCTTCCTGCCCCGTACTACCCTGTGGTGACCGCCAGTTGGGACTCGTCGCCGCGCTGCATCCAATCCGAAATCTACGAGGCCGGCGGGTATCCCTGGCTACCGGTCATGGAGGCCACCCCGCAGGAATTCGGGCGCGCCGTCCGTCTCTCCTTTGACCTCCTGAACCAGCGCCCCCGAAACGAGCGGGTTCTCTTCATCAATGCCTGGAACGAGTGGACAGAAGGCAGCTACCTGGAGCCCGACACCCGATACCAGGATGCCTTTCTGCGGGAACTTCAGAAGGCCAAGGAAAGTTCATCCAATAACTGAGGAGACCTCATCATGACCATGAAACGCATCCTGTCCTTGCTTTTCCTGGCGACTGCCGGCCTGGTTTATGCGCAGACTTCAGGAAACGACCTGCTCGCCCCAGCCACCCCCACACTGATTCGCCTTGGGAAAATGTCCGCTCCGCCCACGTTGGACGGGCGCGTCAACAAGGCCGAATGGAGTCTGGCCGCCAGTTTCTTTGGCGGGCGCTCCAGCGTCAACGGGCTGATGACCAAACGCCTCACCGCCTTCTGCTTCGGCTACGATGACCAGTATGCGTATGCCGCGTTCATCTCTGAAATTCCCAATGCGCCAATCCTGCTGGACGAAGACGAGCAGGTCGAGGTGACTCTGCAACCACCAGGCGCGGACAAGCCCTATTCGTTCCACCTCGACTCCAAGGGGGCCGGCAACCTTCCGCAGGGCGCTCGCTTCGCCAACGGGCTGCACCAGGAGAATATGCCTCATGGTTTCCCCTGCTGGGAGGTGGAACTCGCCATCCCCCTGTCAGCCCTGAACGCCTCCATTGTGGATGGACAGGCATGGGGGCTCCAACTGAAACGGCGCTATCGGAACCCCGTTGAGGATTCCTGCTGGCATCTGCCCGCCAAACCTGGTGAACTCGGCACGTTCATCCCTGATGCATCAGCGCCTGCCGTGAGCGTACTGAACTTTGGTGCCTGCGCCACCTGGCGCACCTCCGCCAACTACGCCTTCAATTTCATGGTTGCCAGCAATGCTGCCCAGCCCGTAACCGTGACCAGCAAAAGCGTCTCCTACGTCGCATCCGGATACTCCAAACTGGACTCGCTGGAGGTGAAGGATGACACGAAAATCACCCGTAGCAATCTGTATGGCACACTTTCCCCGAAGACTGGCGAGCCAGCCTACAAGACCCATCTGGTCTATAACCTCTGGCCAGGGAAAATCAACGCACTGCAACTTCGCTTTGTGGACGGCGACAAGATGCTGTATCAGCGTGACCTGGCCTGGGACCTCGCCAAGTCATTGGACTGGAAGGATGACCAGGGGCGGCCCAACCTCAAGGCGGCCTTCTACCCCTCCTACGGCAATCTGCTGCTGTTGAACATGCTGAACGGAAAACAGGGAGACCTGCTCAAAGCGGAAATCACCGTCAAAGACCAGAACGGCAAGGCGTGGGCGACCATCACCCCGGAAAAGAGCGGAGAGTATTTCACGAACTGGGAAGGGCGCATCAACCTCCCCGCCGAACTGCCGATCGGCAAATACACCGTTGAACTCACCACGCAGAACAAGGCGGGGAAAATCTTCACCTGCCCCCGCACCTTCGCCGTGCAGTCCTTCCCCTGGCAGAACACGAACATCGGGCGGGAGCGGGTCATCGTGCCTCCATTCAAGCCGCTGAAATGCCAGGGAACCCGCGTGGATGCCCTCCAGACAGGGTATCAGGCGGGAGGCCTGTTCTTCGACCAGGTGTATGCATTGGGGGAGAACATCCTTGCTGAGCCTGTGGGCTTGTACATCAACGGCGAACTATTCCAGTCTGTCGGCGCGCCCAAGGTCGTCTCCGTCGAACCCGACCGCGTGGTGATGGAGACGCAGGGGAAGTGGCAGAACCTGGACCTGACGGTCACACTCGATTACGACTATGACGGCTTCTGCTATGCCACCCTTCATTTCACCCCGCAGGCGGGCCCCGTGAAAATCGACTCCCTGAAACTCTGCATCGCCCTGAAGAACCACGTGGTCTCCCTCTTCGAGACCAGACTGTTCACTCCAAAGACCCGTTCGGTCGGAGAGCAGCCGCGTGCCCTCCCGCTGGACAAGCAGGGAGTCATCTGGTCAACCAAGGACTACGAGGAACTGCTGGGCAAGAAGAACGCCGCCTTCCCTGAACTGTTCCAGAGCTATTTCTGGTTCGGCGGAATCTACCAGGGGTTCAGTTGGATGCTGGACAGGGGGCACCGCCACTTCAGTTTCGCGCCTGGACAGGCCACGCAGACTGTGGAGCGACAGGGCGACAAGGTGGTGTTCACGGTCAATATGGTCAGCAAGCCAGTGACCT
>JAFRLP010000417.1 GCA_017431185.1 Victivallales bacterium
ATACATCGACTCCAACCCCGCCCGGTTCCCCCATCGGGAGTGCTGCGTGCTCTACCAGGCGTGGCGATGCGGGGTGCCAGCCACCTATCACATTGCTTTGGGGACGGATATCATCCACCAGCATCCCTCCTGCGACTTCTCCGCGCTGGGGGCGGCCAGCGGGCGGGACTTCCATGCCTACTGTCACTCCATCTCGCAGTTGGACGGCGGGTGCTTCCTCAATTTCGGCTCTGGGGTCATCGGGCCCGAGGTGTTCCTCAAGGCACTCTCCATCTCCCGTAATCTGGGGTGTCCAACCTTCCACATCACCACCGCGAATTTCGACCTGATTGACTTGGGCGACTATCGTTGCAAAATCGGCTATGACGACCCGCATTACTACTACCGTCCCCGCAAGAACATCGTGAATCGTCCTGTGAGTTGCGGAGGCAAGGGGTGGCATTTCCGCGGAGACCACCGCGAGACCATCCCCAACCTCTACCGCGAATTGTGCAGGAGGGGGCCGTAGCATCCTGCAAAGGGAGAGACAAAATGAACTACAAGGATATTCAAGCCCGTGTGAGGCGCTGCCGTCTGGCGGTGATAGGCGACTTTTGCCTGGACATCTACTGGCACGCCGACATGCGCAAAAGCGAACTGTCGCGGGAGACCCCGCATTTTCCCCTGCCCATTGTCCAGGAGCGGATGAGCGCGGGGGGGGCGGGCAATGTCGTGGCGAATCTGCTGGCGCTTCAGCCAGCCTCCGTCCAATGCATCGGCGTGTTCGGCGAAGACTGGAGGGGACGCGAATACCGAGGACTCCTGCAGAACCTGGGGGCGGACATCTCGCTTCTGCTGGTTGATCCGAGACGGCGCACCGACACCTACATCAAGCCGCTCAGGGAGGGCATCTCGTCCGTCGTCTATGAGGACCCGAGGCTTGACTTCACCAACTACGAGCCGATGGCCGCCGACACGGAGGAACGGCTGCTCGCCGCGCTGGAGTCTCTTCAGTGCGAGGTCCTCTGCGTCTGCGACCAGATGCCGTTTGGCTGTGTCACCCCCGCCATCCGTGCCAAGTTGTGCGAGTTGGGGCGGGCGGGCATGACGGTCATCGTCGATAGCCGCGACCATATCGGGGAGTATCGCGATGTGATGGTCAAGCCCAATGAACTGGAGGCCAGCCGTACCCTCGGCATGGACGTGCCGAGGGATGTGGAGGGGCTGCGGCTGCTTGCCGCCAGGATTTCCCGCCACACGGGGCGTCCCGCCATCGTCACCGCCGGCGAGCGTGGCTGCGTGACGGCGGACGGCGCGGAGACCACCCATGTCCCTGCCGTTCCCGTCACGGGGGAGACGGACATCTGCGGGGCGGGCGACACCTTCCTGGCGGCGCTGGCCTGCGCCACCGCCGCGGGAAGCCCCCTGAACGAGGCTGCCGCCTTGGCCTGCTGCGCCTCCTCCATCGTCGTCAAGAAAATCCGCACCACTGGCACCGCCTCCTGGGCGGAACTGTCTGACCTGAGATGAAGCATTTGACCTATCTGTTTCCGAGGATGGAGGATTTCCGCGAGGAGCGTCCTCGTCTTCGCTACGAGCACATTTATGGATGGCTGGATGGCTATGGCACGCTGTTCGATCCAGTCGTGGCACGGCATTTTCCCGCCGTGGCGGAGTGGAGCAATGGCAGTCCATCCAGAAAATCGCTTGACGGCCCCGTTGTCTGCAGCAGTGGCGCCGCTGCAACCGAATGCAAGTCGGGCGCAGACTACCCTGGACTGTTTGTTGTGCTGGACGCAGGGGAGCCGCTGATTTCCGCCAGAGAGAGTTTGACCACTCCTTTGGGGGCATTCCTTTATCCAGAGGGGCTTCCCTATGTCGAATTGCCGCAAAGCAAAGGCTTCGAGTGGCAGATGGGGGGGCGCAATGTTTTGCGGCGATGCGACAATGGTCGCGTGGAACTGGGCTTCGAGCTGTTTTCCGCCTTGCGGTACCATGCGGTTGGCGTCGGCGACCAGCGGTTGCTGACGATGGCCAGCCTGGTGGCTGCGGCGCTGGAGCTGCCGAAGTCGCCTGCGATGGATTCCGAACTTCGTCTTGATTGCCAGGCATACGGCATTGCCCGGCTTCAGCTTCAGCGCCTGGGGCATCTCTGCGGGACTCCTCTGAAGTCCGCCAAATTGAATGCTTCCGACCAATGGTATCTGGAGGCGGTGGCAGCAGTTGCGAAGGGACGTGCCCGCCTGGCCGTCAGTGCGCTGAAGAAGGCTTTTGACGGGTTAGCTGCATTGCGCTGCCGTCTCTCTCCCGCAGGGATTGAAATGTTTGACTGTCCGCATGCCGGGGTGATTCAGGAAAACGAGGGGTACTTTGAGCTGGAGTGGCCCGAGGGGGCGCGTCGGATGCTGGAACGGCTTTGCAATGCCTCTCGACGCGGATACCGTTTCGCGCCGGAACTGGGTGCCTCCTGCTGGAACAGGTTGCTGGTGCGATATCCTGATTTGCAAAAAGAACTCCAGGAAGGGTTGGCCCTGGGCTGGGTGGAGATTGTCAATGGCACTTGGAGTCTGCCCTATTCGCAGGTTTCGCCTCTGGCTCAGCAGTATCGCCAGTTCCAATTGGGGCAGGAGAAACTGGAGGAGTTGTTCGGCAGTCGTGCGAAGTGCTATGTTTGCCAGGAGAATGCCTTTGCACCGCAATTTCCCGAGATGCTGGGGCATTTTGGGTACAGGAGTGTCATGCACTTCACCCAGAATCACGGGCATACGCCAGGCTGTCCTGAAGCCTTTCTCTGGGCTTCGCCTGGCGGCGTAGCCTTCCCCGCGTTTGGCGTGCCAGACCCCAAGCTGGCGGCAATCGGCATCAATGCGTATTATGACTTGCCGATACGATTGGCCGCGAATCGGGATGGGAAGAGACCTCTGGAACTATGGAATCTGATGGATTTGAGCAGCGTGCCGTTGCGCAGTCAGACCTTGCGGGCTCAGGCATACGCCGATGTGTTCGGAGTTTTCGGACTGCCTGGCGAACAGGAAATGAATGCCAGCGCACGGGCGAGGCAACTTCAATTCTCACCGGCGGACTACCATTTCTCCGCCGATGCCTTCTACTGCAATTTCACTAACGTCAACGCCATCAGCCACATGGAACGCACCTTGTCTTTGGCCACCGACCTTCATTTGGTCGAGGTGCTTGGGGTGGATACGGGAGCGGAGGATTATCGGCGGCTGCGTGAATTGTGCTGCTCCTATGAGTCGCATGACTCGGTGCGGGTTCAGGGGCAGCGAACGGGCGACTTTTTCCAGCCCTACCGCATAACCATGGGGCAGGGGCCTATCAATCCCATGTCAACCTTGGCCGACACACTCTCCGCCATGCATCGGGAGGCGGCGGAGTGTACGTTGCGTCTGCTGGAAAAACGACTGCCGCAGGCAGGCGCCGCCCTCTACAACCCGAATGAAATCGCCCTGGCCTTTGCGCCTGTTCGTTATGCGGAGCGGTGCAGTCCCGACGGGCTTTTCCGCTGGGGCGGACAGAGTTACGCCTGCGGAGAATTCCAGCCTTTCGGCCTCGGCGGAGTCAAGTCCGCCACGGAGGCAAAGCCGATGCGGTCGCCCGAGTCCGCGTCCTGCGGCGAGTGGGAGTTCGCACGGGACGGGAATGCGGTGCGCATGACCAGAAATGGACAGAAGACTTCTTTTCGCGTGACGGATTTCCGTCTGGGCGAGTTCGAAATTTGCGAAGCGCAATTTCAGCAGGATGGGGCGTGGCTCACCGCCACGCTGGATTATCGGCTGAACTCCTTCAGGCTCTCCGGCCTGCATCTGACCTTGGTCACTTGCCGTGGCGGTCAATTCGTCGATTTCCGCGCGAATTATGCCACTTCGTCGGATTTTTATCGGCGTGACCGCTGGCAGGATTACCTGGCCGTCACGTTTGAGTGCCGCCGCAGATGCGAGACGCGGGCATTCGTCCCCGTGCTGGAGTATGTGGAGCCTGGCGACAAAGTCATCAGCCTGAACTACGTCAAGGTCGGCAAGGCCATTCTCCTGAATGACGGGGCGGCCATCTATCGCCGACGCGGGAATGACATGGACTGGCTGATGCATGTTGCGGATGAGCAGACCCAGAGCCGTGCGATGGCCCTCGCCTTTGATGACGGCAAAACCTCGCCCTACCTGCTCTCCCGTGCCTGGGCGACGGGGCTCATTCCCGCTCCGAAGACTCCCCCTGTGCTTCCTCGATTGGCGGACGGCTTGTCCCTGGAGTGCCTGACTCCGCAGGGGTGGCTTGTCTGCAATGTCTCCGGGAAGCCAATCCCCGCCCTGCCGGAATGGCGCGCCCGTCGCCTGGGACCCCCAGAGTGCAGGGAGGCCTCAATGTCGGTCATTGCACCCTGGCAGACCGCAATCATCGCTTCGACGCAGCATGTCTCTTGACTGAAGTTCCGAACCACAATCACAAAGGAGAAAGACCATGACCGAGACCCATGAAGGTTGCGCTTCACATCGCAGAAGGCAGTTCACGCTCATCGAATTGCTGGTCGTTATAGCCATCATCGCCATTCTGGCCTCCATGCTTCTGCCTGCCTTGAGCAAGGCCCGGGAGAAGGCTCGCTCCATCAACTGCAATTCGAACATGAAGCAGATAGGACTCTATCTGTTCATGTACACGGAGGACTACGACTCCTATTCGCCATGGGTTTGCTTCGCCACGAATTTGAGCGGGGCTCCCTGCTACTGGTGGGCTGTGCCCTGCTTCTACAGCGGGCTGTGCAGTGACATCCACGAATTCCCCAGGGAGTGCTGGACAAACGAGAAATGTCGTCGTTCCAACGCCTGGAAGTTCATCCGCTGCCCCTCTGACCGCAATGACGCCTACAGCAGTAGTGGCCTCGGTCCCTTCCACTATCCAAACTATGGCTTCAATGGACGGTTTACGGAGGGCTCCAATGCCGTGGTCACTGGCAATTTCGATGGCCGCGGCCATGATGACGGCATGGGCATCCGCAAGCTTTCCACCGTCAAGTCCGCCAGCCAGATCATGTGGGCGATGGAGGGCGGCAGTTCCGGGGATGACAGGGACACCAGCGGGCTGGTCGGCGGACCTGGATACTACTATCGCATGAGCGCGATGTCCCCGAGTATTGCCAAGTCATTGTATGCGGCGAAAATGCATCATGGCGGGCAGCTCTCCACGCTGTTTGTGGACAACCACGTGGACACCAGCAAGTATTCCGAGGTCGATCGTTTGCGTTATGGCGGCGGAGCATACTCCGCCGATGTCCTCTTCTACGACAACGACCAGAAGTGGTAGCCAGGTCATTTGACCTGGACAGTCCTCAAGGCCGGGTGGCTTTGCTGCATTTCACGAAAAATAAGGAGTTGCAAATGAGATTTGGCGTATGTTTGGCGGTCGCGATGGCCTGGCTGGCCGGCGCGGCGGATGTCTTGCGGTTCACGGACGGCGGCTTCGAAAATGGATTCCAATCCCCTTGGCGGGTAGTCCACAACGGGCAGGAGGGGACCCTGAAGGCGGAGACGGTGACAGCAGGGGCCTTCGAGGGGAAAAACGCGGTCAAAGTCACCTTGACGGAGAAACTCAAGACGTACTCCTGCATCGCCCAGAGCATTCAGGTCAAGGAGGAAGGCCGGCTTCCGCGGAAACTCTCCCTGGCGTTGCGCAATTCCGCCCAGGTCTGGATTGTCTTCCGTTATCAGATGCCCAAGAACGCCGAGGGGAAAATCACCTTCCAGTATGACACCTGGACTGTTCCTCCCGCCGCTGACTGGAAGGTCACGGAACGCGCCCTGACTCCCCGCCGCGGTTGCACGGATGTCCAAATCGAAGTCCGCTTCTCCGAGCCAGGCGAGTATTTTGTGGATGCGGTGTCCACCGCCGATGCGCTTGGCGATTTGCCCCAGGCTGCCCTCGTGCTGGCTCCCGTGTGGCGTGAGGGCGACCCGAGGCGCGTAGATTCCGCCTTCGCCTCGATGCTGCTTCCTGACCGTGAACTCTGGGACGAATTGGCGAAGGCCGGCTTCACCTTGGAATTCGCCCAGATGTCCGACCAGTTGGACAGTGCGTTTCTCAGGCAGTTCAACCTGGTCGTTCTCGGCTGCGAGGCGGAGAGCGGCCAGAATCCGCCCCCCGTGGAAAAGCAGGAGAAGATACGCGCCCTGCTGATGGATTATGTGCGACAGGGCGGCGGCCTGGTGGCCTTCCGCTCCCCAGGATGGTGCTTTGACGGCGACCTGGTGGTGCTGAACCGTTTGTTTGTCGAGACTGGCGGAAAAGTCCTCCCCGAACAGGTCATCGACCGTTCGCGTCAGTTCAAGACTTTCTCCAATGCCATCATGTACTGGACGGGCAACATCGGCGCACATGAAATCACCCGCGGTGTCCGCGGTTTCTTCTACCCTGAGATTTATACGCCAGGGTACGCCAGCTACACCGACTTCACCAGCCCCGTCCAGTGCAGTCCGGAGTGGAGTGTGCTCATCAGTGGTTCCGTGACCGCCTCGACTTTCGCACGTGGCAAGGGGCAGCCGCTGAAGCCGGAGGGCAAAGGCACCTACCAGAGCGCACCGCCCTTGCTGGCAGTGCGTGAATTTGGCAAAGGGCGACTGGCGCTCTTCCCCGTGACGACCTCCATCTTCTGGCAGGACCCCGAGCATGTCTTCTGGGGGCGTGGTGCAACCGCGCATGGCGAATATGAGGGCTATCCTGGCGACTCCCGCCGTCTGCTCCTCAATCTTTTCTCCTGGCTGGGGGCCCCTTCCAAAGGGAAATTCGGCGGTTATGTTCCAAAGAAAGACCATCGGAAACCGCCGGAGGTACTGGACGTGGGCTTCGAGGTGTTTGACTGGGACAAGGCAAAACTCACAGGAGATGTGATGCCGCACCGCTACCGCGGGCTCATCGGCGCGCGTTCCTCCCTGTCTGGGGGACAGGCTACGCCACGGGAACTCATTGCCGCAGCCAAACGCGCCGGCTTTGCCTTCCTGGCCTTTCTGGAGCCGCTGGAGCAGATGAGCGAGGAGAATTTCACCGACCTCAAGCGTGTCTGCGCCGAGTCCAGCGACAGCGCTTTTGTCGCCTATCCGGGACTGCGCTATCTGGATGAGTCCGGCAATTCCTGGGGCGCCTTTGACAGCAAGATGTACTGGCCGAAGCCCGAATGGCGCAGCGCCAAATACCCCGAGCGGCTCAGCAACAACAACGGCCCCATCCGCGCCTGGGGCTGGCCCTGCACCATCATGCTTCATCCCAGCCGTCAGCCGGAACCCTACTACTTGCAGGGCAACTTCAACGCGCTGGCGGTCTTTACCTATGAGGACGGCAGACTCATTGACGATTCCCGTGAGTTGCAGGCCAAGATGGCCAAGAATTCGTTCGTCTTCTCCACGGTCGCCGTGCATTTTGTGGAGACGGCTGGCGCTGTGGAACATGCCTCCAAAACAGGCTTCCAGACTTGGGTGTGCTGGAAGCGCAGCAACGTCGTGGAGGCGTACAACGGCACGCATTGCCGCTGTGATGGTGATTTTGTCCATGTGCGTCCCTGTTTTGTGGCAGAGCCAGGAGCTCCAGAAATCGGCGATTTCCGCATCCTGAATTTCGGCACGACGGATTTGTCATTGCCTGGATGCGAACGCTGGCGGATGCATGTTCGGCTCTATTCCGACCGTGGCTTGAGGGAGGTGCTGATCCGCCAGGCGGACGGGAAGGTTTTCCGCCGCTTCCTGCTCCAGGGCGAAAAGGAGTTTGACCGTCAGATAGACGGTTTCCATGCCGACAACGCCAAATTCCTGCTGACCGTGACGGATGTCAGCGGGGCGGTCACGCAGAGCAGCCATATTGGCACCAGCGTTCAGGAGAACAGTTTCCCACGCTGCTCCGACAACCTCAACACCATGCCGCGCGGCAAATGGTACGGGCAGCCGGAGCACATGCAGAACATCCGCGGGTTCGAGGATTACCTGGCGCAGCGCGCCTGGGGGTACACTGGTCATCCCCGCTGGAGTGGTCTGGGGAATATCGGGGAGGCCCCCGCCGTGGAGTACGATTTGCTCCATTGCTCACGCTACGCGACGGTGGTGCGCGCCGTCTGCGACCGCTATTATCCCAACACCAAGCGCCGCAATTTTGACTCCACCGACAATTCGGACCTGGCCATCCCCAATCCCTATTTCCGCTGGAATGTCCTGTACACCTTCTTCACAGGCAGACTGGACACCCCGCTGGTCAAACTGGTCGAGGGTGAAATCGAAATCCTACAGGACTTTGACGGCAAGGAGCCAGTGCAACTCTACGGCAGCGGTTCCCGCCGTACCTCGTGCAACCTGGTTTACAGCCGGCAGGACGGAACGCTGGCGCACCTCACGCTTGGGGAAAACCGCGCCAATTTCCGTGCTCCCATCCCGCAGTTTGGTTTGGCTGGACTGTACGCTGACGCATTCCAGGGCTCCTTCGGTTTCATCGCCTTGACCAAGGGGCTCACGCTGGATGCCCGTGCCACTGACCATGGAAATTTCTTCTCGCTGTATGGCCGGCTTGACCATCCGAAGCATTTCTCGGCGGGCGAGAAAATCACCTTCCGCTACCTGACGACGACCAGCCAGCTTGACCCGCCGAATGACGATTCCTTCATCACTGTCGCCGGACAGCAGGTCAGTGTCGTTGCTCCCCCCCTCGTCGTCCCTGCGGTTGGGAAGGTTTTGGAGTGGGGTTATCCGCTGAAACTGCAGGCAGCGGAGTATCGCGTCCTGGCCACCAGCGCGAAATACGAATTGCCGCTGGACTTGCCTGTCACAGTCGCCGGACTGAATCCCAACTGGGATGCCGGGATACTCTACTGTGGCAAGGCGCACCTGCTGATTCCCGTATGGTGCAGGGATGAATACAGCAAGCGCTTCATTCGGCTGGAAGACCGCGAATACACCAATGAACTCCAGCGCATTCCAGTCGGGCAGGACGGCACGGCATTCCTCCAGGTCAGCACGGATTTGGGAGACCATGAACTGTTCATCGGCAACTTGCTGACGGCGGACAACGGCGCCATTCACCTGCATCTGCTGGACACGCGCCCTGGCAGATACGCATTGGAGGCGCACAACCCCACCGACCAGCCCATCACCTGCACCATCAGGCCCGCCAAGGGGCTGACTCTGCTGGGGGACTTTGCGCGTCAGGTCACTGTGCCCGCCGGCTCCTCCGTTGTGGTCAACTGGTAAGTGGGGCGTTGAGTGGCCAGAAGGCGTGTTGGCCACGCGGAGCGCGGCATGCCGGACCAGCGGGGAGGAGGAGACCCCTGCTGCTTCGCCGACGAAACTGTTCGGTCTGGCACCTGCTGCTCCGCAGTCGGAACTGCCCGATTTGGCACCTGCTGCTCCGCAGCCGGTGTGGCGCGGGACTAGCCGCGCGGAGCGCGGTCTGCCAAACCTGCGGTGCTGTTCGGTTTGGCCTCTGCTGCTCCGCCGCTGGAATTGCCCGGTTTGGCGGCTCCTGCTGCTCCGTCGCCGGTGTGGCGAGGCCTGGCAGACCGAATCATGAAAGTAGGTACGGGTGGCGGGGTTGGCGGACCGCGCTCCGCGCGGTCAGTATCAGTCGCTGATGTGCTACCTGTTCGATTGAATATGTGATGGCGTGTCTGCATTGTGGCACCCTTCCGGGGGGCAAATCGTCTTTTCGCGATTGTCTGTCGGGGTTTGCGCCCCTAATGGGACGCTTCACCCGTGGCTAACCTTGACGGGGTGAAATATCTCGCGTTTCATCGAAGTCTGTTTTGGACAAGAAAAAGCTGTGCCGCACTGCTTTGTTTTGCGATACCCCAAGCCAATATCAGTTGGTGAAGAGGGATAGAGGCAAAAAAACTAAACGAAATAAAGAATTTTCAAGGAATGACTTGCTATTTTGGAAAGTTGCCGTATATTAACCGAAATGTAGAATCGGACATCCCATTCGCCTCCTTCAACAATAGGCAATCACCAAACGAGAAACTGAATCATGTCGCTTTTCAATGAAAGACTGAAGGAACTGATGAAAACTAGGCTAATGACGCAACGTGAGTTGGCCAGTCGCATCAACGCCACGGAGGCAGCCGTTTCGAAGTACGTCAACTCCGACCGGACACCCCGTGCTGACATTGTGGCTGACATTGCCAATGCCCTGGAAACCACCTCCGACTACCTGCTCGGCAGAACCATCGAGCCCAAAGCCGATTTCAAGGCCATGAAAATCATCATGGCTCGTGGCGCATCCAAGCTGACCTCCGAAGAAAAAGCGGAGCTTGTCAGAATTCTTTTCAAAGAATAAGATATGAAGACCGACCTGCATTCTTTTGATTTTCCGGAAGACGAAGATGAACTTCTGGACTCAACCTATGTCGAGATTTTTCCCCCATGGGAGGAAGATGAATTCAATCGCAAACTCCATCGATTGTCTGACGACAGATATGAGGAAATCAAATTGAGTGTAGTCGAACTGTTTGAATATGCCGATGTTCATGCCTTTCCACTTGATGGCTTTGCCATAGCCGAAAGGCTAGGACTCAAGGTCGTTCCATATTCATCTCTTTCTGATGCCCAAAAGACATATGTGTTCAAGATATCAGAGGATGCCTCCCTATTTCCTGGTTTCAAGACCATCTTTTATAACGATAGAAAAATATCAGGACGCATCTCGATGAGTCTGCTTCACGAAATCGGCCATTTTTGGCTGAAACACACAGAACATTCCATATTGGCGGAAAAGGAGGCCGGCTTCTTTGCAAAGTTTGCGATGGCCCCGCCAGTGGTTATCCATTGTCTCGCCCTCAATGATTCAGAGAGCCTCCGACATCATTTTGGCCTCAGCTTAGAAGCAAGCATCAATGTCTGGCACTACTATCAGAAATGGGCAAATGCCTCTGAATTATTTACCACGCAAGAAATGCGGACATGCCGACAGTTTGGCGTGATTCCCCCAAAAAAAGTCACCATAAAAGCGAGGGAGAATGCAATGAACACCACATGACCAATTTATTCAAGGAACTTTTCTCCAGGAATGGTAGGTAGCCGAATAGTTGGAAGGAGTGAGAAGCATCATGTTCACACAACGCCACTGGCAGTTATCTACCCTTTTAGGGAAAAAGCGTTCTTCAAAGAAAAGATGCCTGGAAACCGCTATTTCCAGGCATCCGCGACGGCAGGAAGGCATTGCGCCTCCAACCATAAACCATTGGTTACTGTAATGCCTCCTTGCCAGATTGCAAACGACTTTTACGCAAAAAGCTCGTCCTTCAACCAAAATCGCAACTCAGAAGGAGACATTCATGCCATGAACACACCCATGCATCAATTGCTGTTGGACTATGGGGAGGAATTCCTTCCAAATCCATCGTCTTCCAAGACAAACTCACGCAGACGCCAGTTGCTGGTACAACCTTCCGACATTTCCGACTTTCTTTCGCTATTCTTATCTGAATACCGCGAAGGTATCTTGGACGGAACTCTGTCCGAGGGACGTTTCCGCTTTCCCAAACTGGATGCCATACATAATGTCAATCCAGCGAAACTCGTCCCATTCAGCGCAGTGAAATCCCTGCTGAACAAAGGGAAGGCAGACAACTTGCCCTTCTTCCATTTCTACATCCATGATTTCCAATTCGAGCGTATTTGGAGAAATCCCCCTGCCTATTTGCGGATTCTAAGAAAAATAGGGCGTGGAATCCCCCCTGATTTCAGTGCATACCTCAATATGCATCCGGCGGAACAACTCATCAACTGCCTCCGCAACCGACTTCTGGCCTTCCTGTTGCAAAGTCAGGGGATGGACATCATCCCAAACGCTTGCTTTGGCGACCTGAATTCCTTGGAATGGGCATTTGATGGTCTTCCAATGAATAGTGTTCTGGCTGTTACCACACAAGGCTGTATGCGAAACAAAGTGGCCAAGCACACGCTTCTTTGCGGTCTCCATGAACTTGACAGAGTCAAGCAGCCAGAACGGCTCTACGTCTATGGAGAGTTCCCGCAACAATGGCGGGACAAATTCTCCATGGAAATTGTCTGCCTTGACACCTTTGTAAGCAAATGGAGGATTGCATAATGGGACGCGGGCATGGCGGATACATTGATTACCGGGAATCCTACCTGGACTCGGGCGGCAGGAAGGTCACTGACCGGGGCACCATCTTTGTCGCCGAACGCTACATCGACATGGGATACGAGGTGGTGTTCCGACAGCAAAAGGCAATTCCAACCTGTGACTTGACCATCAAGACAAGCGATGACAAGAACATCCTCAAGAACATTGAGGTGAAGACGGCCTTCAGCAAAAATCCGTCCCAAATGGCCAAGCAGATTGAGAAGGCACGGAGACAGATCAGGGATGGCGACACCCTAGCCATCTTTGTCCCGCATCACAAATGCGGCAAGGCCGGGATTGACTTTGCCCAGGCGGGTGTTGACGAGGCCAGACGGAAGGGGTATGTAAAGGGCCCCATAGAGGTCTGGTTCTCGGACAGGAAAAAAGTCGAACTCTAACCAAAAGGAGAAGCTCATGGCAAGACTGCTATGCAAATGTGGCGAGGGGATGAGCAACAGTACCCTTCCATCCGAAAACATTCTTGAAATTCATGATGGGGAGGCGATTGGGGCACTCATAACCAGTGGAACCAGGCTCATAGAACTCTACGATGAGCATTCTGAATACTGGTACTGCCCGGTCTGCCATCGCGTCACGGAAATAGTCTATGAGCCAGAAGCAAGGCTCAACAGACGTTTCGTAAGAGTTTGCGAAGACACCCATCTTGCCTTGGAGGATTTGGCCTGTTGGAGGAAGATATATTGTTTCACAGACCAGGAGGTTTATGAGGCAACTGAAACCGATGATCACATCACGATTGAAGGCTTTCTCCGAAAATACCCTCTTCGTCGCATTGTCCGCCTTTCCCCGGATGAAAGCCGCGCATTGGTCTATGATGGTGAAACCAGCCGTTATCGCTACAGCTATCTGCTGGAGCCATTTGACCCTGTGGCCGAGGCGGAGGAGGACGCGAAATCGCCATGCCTCCAATGGAGGGATGGACATCCGAAGTCGTGAGGAATCGGCAATGGGACGCGGGCATAGAGGTCTGGTTCTCGGACAGGAAAAAAGTCGAACTCTAACCAAAAGGAGAAGCTCATGGCAGGACTACTATGCAAATGTGGCGAGGGAATGAGCAACGGTTCCCTTCCTTCCGAAAACATTCTTGAGATTCACGAGGGGGAGGTGATCGAGTCGCTGATTGTCCAGGAAACCAGGCTCATTGAACTCTACAACGAGCACTTTGAGTACTGGTACTGCCCTGTCTGCCATCGCGTCACGGAATTATTCAACGTTCCGAATGGCAAAATCCACAGGCGTTTTGTCAGAGTCCTCGAAGGCACCCACCCTGCCTTGGAGGATTTGACCTGCTGGAGGAAGATATACTGTTTCACAGACCAGGAGGTTTATGAGGCAATCGAAACCGATGAGCACATCACGATTGAAGGCTTTCTCCGAAAATACCCCCTTCGTCGCATTGTCCGCCTTTCCCCGGATGAAAGCCGCGCATTGGTCTATGACGGTGAAACCAGCCGTTATCGCTATAGCTATCTGCTGGAGTCATTTGACCCTGTGGCCGAGGCGGAGGAGGACGCGAAATCGCCATGCCTCCAATAGGAGGCTGGGCTTTCGGAGTTGTGAGACAACCTTGACTGATGCCAGCATCAGCGGAACCGCATCAGCTATTCTCCGAAGGTGATGGGAGTGTCCTTTGCCTTCCGGCGTTCCCCATTGTCATTCCTTCGTCTGGATGGTTTCGATGGACTTGAGCCAGAAATCGAAATTCGGGCAGGCACGTCGCATTTTGTCAATGCCGATGTCCTGGGCAATGGTGATTCCTTTGGCGGTTTTTCTATAAAATCCGTTTGTCCATGCATCCAAACGTTTGGAAGGGGCAGTTTGAGGACTATTGTCTATTTCCTCGGGGCTTCCACAGTCATTCAGTGTCTTCTCTATGATGGCCAGCGGAATGTCTAGCGATGTTGACAGGACGTTGGCGTCACTGAACAGCAAAGCCTCAAATTCGTGGATGGCAAAAAATGGGAAAAATCTATTCAGGACATCGTTTTCAGGATACTTGAGAGCAAGTTCTCGTTTTGCCGCATCGCATAACGTCAAGGCAATGTCTCTTGGCGTTTGTCCCCTGGTTATTCTGTCCAGACCAGGCCACTCTCGAATGCCGTAGTAATCGACGAAACTGGCGACAATAGTGTCTTTACGCCTTTTCAGGAACACACGGAGTTGCTTTTCAAGGCGCGAAAAACGGATATCACCTCCTTTATAGACCCTGCCAGAACGCATATCAACCTGTGTACGGTAAACAGGCGCTTCGACAAAAATGCCACGCTGTCCCCAATAAGGTGCAAGAACCTCTTTGACAAAGGCGTTTTCTGTTTGCCCTTCCACCACGACAACCACTGTTATGGTTTTATTCATGGACAGTCCCTCCGTGAATGATGTCATGTGTCCAAAGCTCACCGACTGAAAAATCCTCAAGCCAGGCATCATAATCGTTTTCTCTCAATCGCTCAAATGATGTTGCACCCTGATGTCGTTTTGCGACGATAATGTCGTCGATGGCGAAATTATCCAGCAATTGGGGTGATTGTGTGGCGATGACAAGTTGTGTTCGTCTGGATACGGATATCATCATCTCTGCCAGAAGGTATATTGCCTCTGGATGAAGCCCCAGCTCTGGCTCGTCAATGATGATTGTCGAAGGTGGATTTGGTTGCAGAAGGGCGGTTGCCAGGCAGATAAAACGAAGTGCGCCATCGGAAAGCTGGTGAGGGCGCATTGGGAAGTCCACCAGTCCTTTTTGGCGCCAGCACAGGCGAATGTCTTCATTACCATTTGGCTCTAGAATGAAATCGTCAAAAAAGGGGACGGCACTTTTCACTGTCTGGCAAATATCGCCATAGCAATTCGGATGTCGCTGCCGCAATTTGTAGAGGAATGCGGCAAGATTGCCTCCATCGGAGTTTAGATAAGTATCATGGGAGACCTGACAATATCTTCGAACCGCTGCAAATTTGCCAGTGTCATGGAAATGATAGACCTGGCAGTTCTTAATCGCCTCATAAGTTTGCCTGATTGTTTCTGAGTCGGTTTTCCCGGGGAGTGCCGATGCAAATCCCCGACCAGTCAGTTGTCGGGGGGTGGTGTCTCCTATCGGACACACTTTTTCATCCGTTAGCATCAGAAAACCCTCATCCGTAGGTATCAATTCAAATTCATAGCTACTTGTATCAAGAACAATTCGAACCTGTATATGTGATGTTATTTGGGGACCGCCGAATAAAAACACATCAGATGCGCCCGCGACATATTCACGCAACCCGCCATTTTTCAGCATGGCGGATATGATGCGGAACACCTCGATGAAGTTACTTTTTCCTGTGCCATTTGCGCCGACAATGACATTGATGGCGCCAAGTTCCATCTCCTTCAATGCTCTAAATGACTTGAAGCCTTTTATGGAAATGCTTTTGATCATATTAGGTCTCCACGAACATTAGAAGCGATTGCAAAACTCTTATCCATGGTGGCAAAACGCCGCTTTGGCGATAGTTTTGCAATTACCTCATTATTTTGGACTTGTCAATCGACGGGGATGATGCTCTCGTCACCGCAGATGTTGCGGAAGCGGATGCGCATTGGCTTGGTTGGCAGGGCGAGTGTGCCGTCCCACAGGGTATCGGTTTTAACGCCATCCTGGACAATGTGTCCGCCTTTGTCCAGGCGCAGGTCGCGGTCGGCATGGAAGGGGCCGTTTGACGAGGTGCAGTCCACCGCGATGGCCTCCAGGGTTTCGAGCCCCTCTTCGGAGATTCGAATCGGGGTGAATCCGTGTGTGCCGGGATTCGCTTCGCCACGCTGATTGTATTCATCGATTTTCTGGCGAACGCGGTCGGAGGAAAACCGTGTGACCGTCAGTTTCCACGGATTCAGCAAATCCCCCGAGGTGTTTTCCTCGATTTGCCAGGTCGCCTCGTCGTTCACCACTACATCGTCCAGAATCTCCTTGAGGTCACGCAGTTCGATTTCGACCATTGTCACTCGCTGTTCTCTGATGAATGTTTTCAACGAGTCAAGATCCTCCGCCTGGATGTAATAGACGATGACCTTCTTCACTTCAGGCGGCAGTTCGGGAATTGCCTGGTGGATGATGCGGAACAGGAGTGGTTCGTCCAGAATGCGCGAGGCGCTGTCAAGAAGGTTCGGCAGATATACGGGGATGGTTCCAAGACGGGCGTTGTGAATCGTGCCCGCCCAGAATTGGTTCGCACTGTCCTGATTGCGGAAACTTGGGATGAGGGATTTGAGTTTGTCCATCGTCTGGACGGGGTTGCGGTAGAGGGAGACGCCATCCTTGATTTCGCACACGTTGAAGGAGGCGTTCTGCGCCAGCAGGCGGTCGCGTGTGGTCTGGATGGAGTTGACGCCGATGTCCACATGAATGAAATTGCGCCCAAGTCGTGCCGCTACGGCTGCCGTCACACCGCTTCCGCCGAAGAAATCCGCCACCGTCATCCCCTCGTCCGACGACGCTTTGATGATGCGCTCCAGCAATGCCTCAGGTTTTTGCGTGGCGTAGTCGTTCTTTTCTTTTGCCTGGGAATTGACAGGGAAAATGTCTGTCCAAATGTCCTGAGCAGGAATCCCTGGCATTTCGTCTAGATATTGCTTTAAGCGTGGGGTTCCATTTTTCGTGTAGTAGAGTAGCCCTTTTCGGTCGTATTCCTTCATGCGTGAAATCGGGCAAATCCAAATGTTTTGTTTCCCCTTCCATGCATAATCGTATCCACCTCCCCGTTTGCCAATGGCCGTCAAATCGGTATCTTTGAACCTTCCGCGTTCATCGGATTTGGAATAGTACTGGTTGGCGTATTCTTCGGTGTAGGGAATATAGGGCGTGTGAAAAACAGGCAAACCGATTTGGTAGAAGAATATCGTGTCGTGGATATTTGCGTAGTCCGTGTTGTCGCTATGGGCGCTGGACCTCTTCCAGATGATTTCGCTTCGGAAGTTGTCCTCCCCGAAAATTTCATCCATGAGCACCTTGACGTAGTGTCCGATATGCCAGTCTAGGTGGACGTAGATGGAGGCGTTGTCGGCCATGACTGACTTGATGGCGAGGAGGTTGGTGTGCATCCAGTTGAGGTACTTTTCCTTTTCCCAGATGTCGCCGTACATCTTTTCTTCGAATGCGGCGAACTCTTCGCTTTCGAGGGTGCGTTCGGCCTCAGCCAGGTTGTCTGCCCGTTGGGGATTGCGGCGCAGGTAGATTTTCTTGGCGTAGTCGGCTCCCGATGCGAAGGGCGGGTCGATATAGACGAGATCGACAGTCCTTCCTGCATCGCGAAGAGCGGCACATGCTGAAAGGCATTCGCCCCTGATGACAAGGTTGTCGGCGGAGAGGGCAGGGGACACGTCTGCGACGCCATTGCCGACTCTTTCGAGGTTTTCCACCTCGTAGAGAGGCATTCCACGGCGCACGAGCCTTTCGGTGTTTTCGCTTCCAGAATAGCGTAGGGTGCGTTTGAAGTTGTTCAGCAGAGCCTGTCCGCGGATTGGGTCAGGGAAGAAGGGAATGTAGCGAATGGGCATGGGATTTGCTCCTATCCAAAAAATCTCTGAATGGCTTCGATGAATTGGTTTTTCCAGTCGGAGTTCTCCTCGATGTAGAGATAGTCGAAGCGGGGGAAGCCTGGACGGGGGGCGTTGCGGCGCAGAAATTCTCCCGATGCGAAGACCTTGCGTTCTTGGAAGGATGGCTCGTTTGCATAGAGGCGTCCTTTCGTCTCCACGATGAGGCATGCGTCAATGGCGCTGGAGCCCTTGTCCCGATGGAGCACGAGAAAATCGGGGGTGTAGATGCCGACACTAGTCCAGCCGCCGCCTTGCGATGCGGGGAGTCGCCGATAGCAGTGGATGCGGAATTCCGTCAGAGATGAATCGCCGTTGTAATACACCTCAAGACCGCGTTGGACAAGTTCTGTTCGGCGGAGCGCCTCGTCAAGGAATGTTCGTTCGAAGCCGCTGTCCGTCCGATACGGCAGGTAATGGTAACTGCGGTCTTTGGCGGCCTGGCCAGTTCTGGCAGCCGCGAGTTTGCGCCGTCGGATGTCGATGATATCGGGGTCGCCTTCCGCTTCGGCCTCGGCGAGTTTGCGTTCGGCCTCGGCAAGTGCGGTGTCAGGCTGTGTTCCCGCGCTGTCGGCCTCGATGATTTTTCGGCATTCGGTCTGGTTCGGGACAAAGGCGGGCAGGGAGGACTCCGAGACCTCAATCGGCGAGAGCAGACTCGCAATGACGAGAAGCCGCGCTTTTTGCTCGATGGTCTCTTCGCGTATGGAGAGGTGGCGACGTGGCCAGAAGGCTGTGATGGCGCGGGTGCGGATGGCGGACTGGTCATATTCGGGCGAGAGGAAGACGCTGCCCGACGAATCGGAGAAGGAGATTTCCCCATGTATTTCACGGAGGAGAGTCTCCTCCTCCATGGTGAGTTCTCTGGGTGTCCAGAACCCGAAGCTCTCCTTGTGAAGAAGGTCGAGCCAGGTGCGGAACGGGCAGGACGGGATGTCGCCCCGCACCAGGCCGTAGTGGTTGCCGACATTCTCGCTGATGATGCCAGAACGCAAATCCTCGAAAGAACCGCTGGTGACAGTGGCGTGGCTGCGCATACGGGGCAGTTCACCCAGTAGTTCCTGGAGACGGATGGCGGGAGAGAGGGGATTTTCCGTCACCTCCGCGCCGTAGGAGACGCTGAGTTGGAAGAAAGGCAGGTCAGGAAGGTGAAGGATGCCGGTGCGGTCAAAGCGCTCGATGCGAATGGGCTTTTCCGCTCCGCGCTGGAACTCGTCAAGCGTGGCGTGCTGCTGCCTCTTGAGTTGGGTGGCGAGCGCTTTTCCGTTGCTTTCGTTGAGAACGATGATGGCCTCCTCCGGCACAGAGCGAGCGACTTCCCTGAGGCAACGGCAGGAGGTCTGCAACACCATGTTCACGGGACAGTCCCCTTCCTGAGAGAGAACGACACCCGCGAGGGAACGGCAATCCCAACCCTCCTTGCCTATCTGGACAAGCAGAACAATGCGGACGGTGCTATGGGGCGTGTCCAGAGCGGCGAAGGCGAGTTCCGCGCCTTGGGGCATTGGATATTCTTTGTTGCCCCGATGGTAGCGGAGAATCGCGCTGGTCGGGTCAAGCCCGTTAGCCTCGCAGAGGCGGACGGCGAGCGGGTTTATCTGCTCCTCCAGACGTGCGATGGAGCCGCAATAGACGGCGAGTTTGGCGCAGGCTCCTGACGCATAACGTTTGTCCTGAAAACGGGAGAGGAACTCTTTGATGCCACGTTCCACAATCTCCAGTGTGTCGGGGGCGTCGTGCACGATCTGGACGGTGGGTTTCTTGAGAAAACTCCCTATGCCATCCACCAGTGGAAAGTAATGCACGGTGTTGGCGATTTCGCTGGTTTTGATTTCCAGTCCTTCGCCAGCATGGACTTTTTCCGCTGTGGCGAGGAACGGAGTTCCTGAAAAGCCGAGCACAGTGCATACTGAGCCGCTTGCCGCCCATTTCGACACCACGCCGCGAAGTTTGATTTCCGAGGCTGCCGCATGGTGCGCCTCGTCAATGAAAATGGAGAGCGCGGGAATCTTGGCGATGGTGGCGCGGAGTTCGTTGGCCGCCGCCGCCTTTTCGTCCTCGGTGCGCCCAAACATGTCGGTTTGATTTTCGTCTTCCAGTCGGTCAAGGATGACCTTTTCCGCATTTGTGACCGCCACCAGCCCGACGAGTTCTGAAAATGGTTGCAGTGAGGCGAGTTTCTGGACATTGGGGTTGCGAACGCGGTTGGAATGAGCCTCGGTGGAGTCCGCGTCTAGCACCAGAAATTGGAGTCGTCGGCGAAGTTGGGTGGCGAGGGGGTCGGCGACAACCCACGCAGGGTCGAACATTTGGATGGTGCGTAGGCTGGGGACAATGGAGGACTTAAGCCCCGACGGGGCCAGAATCAGAAAGTTCCTGGCGAAGGCGGGATTGTCAGGCTCCTGAAGGGCGAATGCCAGGTCAAGATAGATGAATGCCGCCATCAGGAATGTCTTTCCTGCGCCCATGGGAAGGGAGAAGAGGTAATCTGTATAGGAAACGCCGTAGAAGAGTTCGCGGAATACTTCGGTCGCCTCGATTGTCTGAGGGGACTCCTCAAGCCGTTCCAGCAAGGCTGGAGCCAGAACATCCTTGCCGTTGGCGCCAAGTTGTGAAGCAAATTGCAGGAGCGCCAGTGAGTCAGGATGCGATGCAAGGAAATCCCGAACGCTCTGCGAGACACGTAGGGAATTCGGGTCAAGCGTGTTCAGCGCTCCCGATGCGAAAAGTTCATAAAGGGGACGGTTGTCGCAGGCGATTTTGAGGTACAGGTAGGTCTCGATTGCCTCAATCTGAACAGGACGCAGTTTGCCAGCAGAGCGCATGTAGTCCAGCAGGTTGCGTACAGGGCAACAGGATGCCTGTGTCCAGGCCTCCACTTTCTTTTTGATTAGCGAATAGAACATTCAGCACCCTCTCTTTGTTCCTTTTCAGTTCCTCTGTCCTTTCCAATCCTCTGTTTCCAGGCAATCTCCTCCTTATAATGTAGTCCATAAACGCTTTTTTTCTCCATCTTGGGCGTTTTTTCTGAAATTGGCCGCATTTACGGGGAGGATTGTCCTTTGTTTTCCAGCAGGTCGATGGTGGCGCGGGCACGGGCGGTGAAGTCGGTTTGGGCGGCGTAGGCGCGGTCAATGCGGGTCAGCTCCGCAAGATTGGCGAGCATTTCAGGCACCATGGCGTTCAGCGTCTCCTGACGGAAGGGTTCGGGGACGACTTTTCCCCCTGCCGCCCGCACATAGTATTCGAATCCGCAGACCTCGCTGCAAAGTACAGGCAGCCCTGCGGCGATGCCTTCGATGAGAATTGTGCCCGTGGGTTCCTGGATGGCGGGGTGAACCATCAGGTCGGAGGCGAACAGCAGGGAGGGCACCTCCTTGCTGGGGCCCGTGAAGATGCAACGGTCGGCAACGCCCAGTTCATTGGCCAGGGCAGGCAGCCTGCCTGGTTCGCCCACCAGCAGCAGGCGGCACCGCGCTTTCCAGAAATCGGGCAGGCTGGCGAGCATCCGTATGGAACGTGCTCCCCCCTTGATGGTGAGGTTGGCGCCGACGTTGCAGAGCAGCAGTTCCTGCTCGGAGACTCCGAGCCGCCGGCGTGTCTCCTGCCGGATGGCATCCGCATTGGCGGGACGCACGCAGTCAGGGTTCATGCCTGGCGGCAGCAGGTGAAAGCGCTCCTCCTGGGTGCCGTAGCATTTGATGAGCTCCTCCTTTTGCGACGGACAGATATGCAGGATGTGCGTTTGGGCTTCGGGGGAGAAGATGGAGCGTTCCATGGCCAGATAGGTGCGGTAACGTGGATTCAGCCAGAGCATCAGGCGCGAGTGAAGTCTTGGCAGCCAGGATGCCTGGCAGTAGTCCGCCACAAAATACCAGTCGCATCCGCCAAAGCGGTTCATCGCCACGGAGGTGTCGTGCGGGGTCGTGGCCAGATAGTTGTCCAGGCGGCGCTGGAAGTCCATCATTTTGCCGCAATTGGTCAGGCCATGGGGGTGAATGAACTGGATGTCTATGCCCTCGGGCTTCTCTCCCTCCCATGCTGTCGTGAGGATGGTGCAGCGATGTCCGCGGGCGCGTGCCTCCGCCGCCATGCGCAAGGTGTCCTTTTGGAGCCCGCCAAAGGGAAAATACTTGTAAAGGGCAAAGATGATATGCATGGTGGGTGATGGGTCAGTTGGTCAGGCACTGGCGAAGCAGATGGGCGCGGAGTCGGTCGGTGGCGACTGGGGCGCCGGTGGCGTGGGACTTGCCCAGAAAGGCCATGGTGAGGTCATCGCAGGTGATGCAGAGTTTTTTCAGGAGCGAGACATGGACTCCCGGGAGCATTCCCAAATCACTGGCCAGCCAGAGATGGGAGAGTTCGTCCAGGGCGGTCAGATGGGGGACGGAGGTCTGCTCCAGCAGTTGCCTGACCACGGCGTCAAGCCTGGACAGCAGCCTTTGGGAATGGTGCTTGAGAAGACATTGGCGCGCATTCAGTTCCAGTTCTGCGACGGTCAGGGCGCGCTCCCTGGCGCGCTCTGGCTGCAAGCCCTCTTTGCCGGGAAGGGAGAGCAGGTAGAGGGGGGGGCGCGCCTCCCATGCCTTGAGTCCCTCGCAGTCCGCCAGGGGCCTGAAGACGAGAAAATCCTTTTCCGCAAGTTTGGGGAAGACACGGGTGTGTCCCAGCAGTTTCAGGGCCGGCAGGTGCAGGCAGAATTGCACCGGGCCAGGCGCATCCGGCTGGAGTCCCGCGAATGGCTGTGCCGGCAGGGTGGCCTGGTCATCGGCAAAGGCATGCCACGAGACGGCGCTGGACGTGCCCAGGAAACACTGGCGCAGCCGACAACCATCCGCAGAGACCAGCCACATCCTGCTGGGGTCTGGCGCCGGCGCCAGAAAACTGGGCTGAAGACGGCTGTAGAGCAACCGGCAGAACGGGAGGCTGTCCTCGTCAAGCGCAAGGGAAACCTCATCGTCGGAAGGCTGAACGGGGCCGGAGGTGCAAATGCCGTGGAATTGGACAGACAGCAGAATCTGATTGCGTGTCTCGTTCACGCCAAGCCAGGGGGCCGCTGTCTGTTCTAGTTGGGCTTTCAAGTCCTCCATGGTTATCCTAAGGCGGTCATTTGGGACGTGACAGCCCCAGCAACGACATCAGCTGCTGCAAGGCAACCCAGGCTTGTCTCCGCTCGGCGATGAACTGCTCAGGCAGACTCTCAAACCGGATGATTTGCACTGGCGTCTGGATGACCAGCGCCGGCCATTTGCGGTATTTCTGGATTGTGCCGCAGATTTTCGAGAAAGCAGGCTGCCCCTCCAGCAGCAGGTTGGCCGTCTTTCCGCCCAGAAGGACGAGCGCCTGGGGCCTGACCAAGGCGATTTCGCGTTCCAGGATGGGGAGCCACGCTTGGAGTTCTGCATCACTGGGCATGGCGGTGGGACGGTATTTCAGGATGGTCGTGGCGTATGCCGCCGTGTCGGGGGCGCCTTCCTGCCAGTGCAAGCCCATTGCCTCCGCCATTTTGCGCAGCATGGTGCCCGCCTTGCCGACCAGAAGTCGGCCTGCCACCGCCTCATCGGCATTGGGGTAATCCCCGACAAAAACCAGTCGCGCCTGTGTCTGCCCCTGGGGAGCCACAAGCCGCGCTCCGGCGAGCAGAATTCGCTGGCAGTGCTCCAGCAAATCCTTCATGGTTGCCAGGTTGTCCAGCGCGTCCGCATTGACGGCGCGCGTCACCTGGACGGGCTGCGGCGGGAAGCCGTTGGCCGCCGCGATGCCTGGCTGTGCAGCCGCAGTCTGCGGCTGGGGACGGAACGCCGGCTGGCTGGCGGGTGTGGCCTGCGGCTGGGGGCGGAACGCCGGCTGGCTGGCGGGTGTGGCCTGCAGCTGGGGGCGGAACGCCGTTTCCCTGGCAGGAGCCGAAACCGCGGGCCTGACGGGCAACTGCGGCTGGACAGGGTGGCCTGCGCGGCCCAGCGCCTGGCGGTTTTCCTCCGACAGCCAGGCGCACTTTAGCCCCTGCTCCAGCATGGCGGAGAGGATGCGCGTCAGTTCCTGTACAACCCCCTGTGGCATGTGGTTTTCCCGTCAGATTTTGCAGGTGACGCTACGGTCGCCCTTGACAGCCTCGCCGATGACCTTGGCCCCATAGCCTGTCTCCTGGCAGATCTTCAGGGCTTTGTTGGCGTCACGCTTGGGCACGAACCAAATCATGCCGATGCCCATGTTGAAGACGCGGAACATTTCGTGCGGCTCCACCTGGCCCAGTTCCTGCATCAGTTTGAAGATGGGCAGAACATCGATGACCGTGGTGTCGAAGAACGCGCCGACGCCTTCGGGGAGGATGCGCGGGACGTTGTCGTAGAAACCGCCGCCGGTGATGTGGGAGATGCCGTCAAGGCGGAGGCCGTTGTCCAGGGCGGCCTTGATGGCTTTCCAATAGCAGCGATGCGGGGTCAGGAGGGTGTCGCCGAGGTTTTTCCCGCCCAGGCACCTGGGCTTGCTCTTGACGGTCAGGCCAGCCTGCTCGAAGAGGATTTTGCGGGCCAGGCTGAAGCCGTTGGTGTGCAGGCCGTCAGAGGCCAGGCCGATGGCGACGTGGCCGGGCTTGATTCCGCTGCCGTCGATGATTTTGTCCTGTTCCACGACTCCGGTGATGCAGCCCACCAGGTCGAAGTCCTCGCCATACATGCCTGGCATCTCCGCCGTTTCACCGCCGATGAGGGTCATGTTCTGCTCAAGGCAGGCGTCGGCCAGTCCATTGAGAACCTGGGTGTACATTTTGCCCTGGAGTTTGCCAGTGCCGATGTAATCGACGAAATAGGCGGGCTCGGCGCCTTGGACGGCGATGTCATTGACGCAGTGGTTCACGATGTCATGACCCACGCTCTCGTATTTGCCGACCATTTGCGCAACCATCAGCTTGGTGCCGACTCCGTCAATGCTGACCACCATCACAGGCTTTTTCCAGCGTTTCAGGTCAATGCGGAACATACCGCCGAATCCGCCGATGGGGGCCAGGCACTCCGGCCTCCGTGTCGTCGAGATTTTCTTCTTCAGTCCACTCAGCAGGCTGACTGCCAAATCGATGTTGACCCCAGCCTTCTTGTAGGCCTCGGATTTGCCCGCCATTTTGGCATTGGCTTGAGTGGTGTTTTTGGGGGATGCTTGTTTCGGGTCCTTCACGATTGCTTTCTCCTGACAGGATGAGTGGACAGAACGATTTCCTTAATATACACCCTGTTGGGGTGTTTGGCTGGCATTCGATTCAATTTTGGGAGCCTGGCAGCCCGCCGTTCCGATAGGCGGTGAGGATGGAGTAGGCGATGGAGCCAGGCGAGGGCGTGCTTGGAAGGGTGTCTTTCGTGAACCAGGCGGCCGACTCGATTTCCGTGCCGTCGGGCGTGGGAACGCCGCCGGCATATCGCGCGGTGAAACCAAGCATCAGGGAGTTGGGGAAAGGCCAGGTCTGGCTGCCAAAATAGCGGATGTCGCTCACCTCCACGCCTATCTCCTCATGGACTTCGCGCACGACCGTCTCCTCGGCGGACTCTCCCGCCTCCACAAAACCTGCAATCAGACTGAAAATGCCAGGTCGGAAATTGCGGTTGTGAGCCAGCAGAATCCGTCCGTCCTGGTCAAGGATGGCGGTGATGACCGCTGGCGAAATCTGCGGATAATAGTGCTCGCCGCAGACGGGGCACAACTGGGACAAGTCCAACGGGGAGGCGTGCAGTTTGGCTCCGCATTTTCCGCAGTACTGCTCCCTGCTGAGCCAGTTCAGGTGAAGTTTTGCACGGCAAATCGCCTGACGCAATGGCGGCGGGGAGTCCCAGATGGCCTGGCGCACGCTTTTGCGGAGAAGGTCAGGCGGCACGACGCCCGGCGCCGGAAAGGCGGCGCAGGGCGCATTGTCCAGTGCGCCGCAAACCAATCCCTGGGTGGCGGAGAGGCATGGGAGGTCCGCCAGGCAGGGCAGGGTGCTGGCGGCAGTGAGGAGCACCTCGTTGTCCAGAAACAGGCAGACCTTCGTCGATGGAGGCAATTCGGAGCCGACGGCGAAGGTGTGCCTGGTGGATGGCGTGAAGCACTGCATGGCAGTCCCTGCGGAACGCCGTTGGGCGTCTGTCAGGGGACAGGCGGTGGCGGGGGGGCCATCGGCGGCGGGGGGGCCATCGGCGGCGGTGGCGGAGGAGCCTGGAAGAGACCCGCCAAAGCCGGGACGGCGCTGGCCGCCTGCCAGCCCGCCATGCCGGCAGTCCAGACCAGGGTGGCTCCCGTGAACTGCCCCGTCCCGACCAGTTGCTGGAGTTGGGCGACCGTGTAGGGCCCCTGCTGCGCGTTGTTCAGCAGAATATGGAAACTGGGGGCGACGGGCGGCGGCGGGGGCATTGGGGCGGCCTGCGGCTGCTGATAGACGGGCTGCTGCGCCATTTGACCGAGTTGCGCGCCCATGAACATGCCCATCATGTTGCCTGCGCCACCTTGGTTGTTGGCGGCGTCACGCATCGCCTTGGCCGCCTGTATGCGGGCGTAGTCATTGGTGACATCCTTGAGGGCACCGACGCTGGAGCGTTCGTCAATGCTCTTGTTGACCTCTTCCGGCAGAGAGATGTTCTCAAGTTTGAAGGCAATCAGTTCCAGTCCGTAATTGGCGAAATCGGGGGTGAGTTTGCTCATCATGTGCTGCCCGATCTCATCGTAGTTGGCGGCGAGGTCAAGAGCGGGGATATGCAGTTCGCCCAATGCGTCAGTCAGGCTGGAGACAATCATCGGCTTCACCTGGTTCTCCAGTTCCTCGGCGGTGAATTCGGCGCGGGAGCCGACGAAGCGGGAGATCATTTCGTCCCTGATGCCGATTTTATAGGAGAACAGTCCATGGGCGCGGACTCGCACCATGCCGAAGTCCGCGTCCCGCAGCATGACGGGATTGGCCGTGCCCCATTTGCGACCGAGCTGCTCTGTCTCCTTGATGAAATAGACTTCGGCTTTGAAGGGGGACTCGAAACCATACGGGAGGCTCAGCAGATTGCGGAGGATGGGGATGTTCTTGGTGTCCAGCGTGTAGGTGCCGGGTCCGAAGCGGTCGGCAATTTTGCCTTCGCTCACGAACACCGCCGATTGCCCTGGGCGCACAATCAGTTTGGCATGCCATTTGATTTCGTGGTTTTGGCGGTCAAAGCGATGAACCAGCACGCCAGGGGTCTCGTTGTCCCACTGGATGATGTCAATGAACTGGCTGCCGAAGATGTTTTTCAGGATTCCCATTGCTTGCTCTCTTCTTTTTGGGGGGCTGTTTGAATGCAAAGACCTATTTACTATAGAGCCTAACTGCGATTTGTCAATCCAGTGTCCCGTCCGATTAATCCGATGGAATATTCCGCGTTCTTTCCGGCTCCTTTCGCATGAAGGCCTCTTCGCATGAAGCCATGCGCAGTCGCCTTCGTGCGAAAACAACTTGAAAACATCTGCGGACTATCCCCGCGAATGAATCGGACGGGACACTAGTGTAGTGTTTGCTAAATCCGTTTCAGGTTTTGAAGGCGTTTTTGAGAGATTTTGGCGTAAATGCGACCGCGCATAGTAACTATGTAAGGAAGCATTTACACCAAAATAGCCAAAAAAGACCAGAACATGTAACGGATTTAGCAAACACTACACTAGTGGACGAACCGCGTCATGTCTTTTTGCGCGGCCTGAAGTTGGGAGGCGAACTGCTTGAAGAACTTGCTCTTTTTGCTTTCGCTGACGGGCTGGTCATCCAAGGTGGTGACTTCACGGCGGAAGATGGCCCCCGGCGAACCGACGGGAAGGATGTATTTGTGGGTCTGGTTGACGAAGGCCACTTCATCCCACCCGCAGACGATGAAGTAGTCGCGGTTATAATCGGGGGAGAGCAAGTCCTGGCCCACTGAAAAATCCTGTGCTGGATTCTGAATCCCGAACAGCGTGGCCAAGGTGGGAACCAGGTCGGTGTGATGGGTGATCTGGTCATGGACGGCAGCCTGGGTCCCAGGGTGATAGAACACCAGCGGAACATGTATCTGCTGCTGGACAAAGGCGGAGTTGTGTCCCAGGCGCCCGTTTTCGAAAAATTCCTCGCCGTGGTCTCCGGTGATGATGATGATGGTGTTGTTGCGCAGGTCTTCATCCGCCATGGCCATCTGGAGGATGCGCGCAAGCTGGGAGTCAACATGGTAGGCGGCATTGGCGTCCCGATTGAACAGCATGGTCGCGTCTTTTGGGGAGACGGTGGCGTAGTTGATGTGCTCCAGGAAATCCTTGCGGATGACTTTGTCAGGCGGGAAGGAGTAGGGGGCGTGCGTGGATTCGAAGAATCCAAAGGCGAAGAATGGGCGAGAGGTGTCGCGTTCGGCGATGAAGGAGAGCATTTGATCCGTGAGCAGGACGTCGCGGTCGGGTGGAAACCCTTTGGAGTGTTCGCGGAGTTGCTCATGCTTCATCGTGACGAAGATGGTCTGGTCGAATTCGGGGTAGGTGAATTTGGCCGAGGTCTGGCAGAGGAACTGCGCATTGTCCTCATGCATCCAGTCGAGGACCAGGGGGCTGCGGCGCTGTCCCAGAAAACTGAACCAGTTGGTGGCATACAGCCCGTAGAACATGCTGAACATGCCGGGACGGGTGCCCCGTCCGCCGCTGTAGTGGTTCAGGAAACGGTGGCAGGATTTGGCGAACTGCCAGGTATTGGGCATGATTTCCTCGGTGAGCAGGTCTGCCCGCAGGGATTCGGCCACCAGCCAAATGACGTTGTATTTGCGGTGGTCTGGCTGCCGCTGGATGGTTTTCTGCGGGTAGTTCAGCACGTCCGCATGGAGGTTGTGGCGGGACAGGAGCTGTATCTCTTCGCGGGGCGGGTCCTGGAAGCCAAGCCGTCGCATCAATCTGCGCATCCGAATGGTGATGAGACCTGGAAACACATCGACATGCGCCATGACGGATGCGTCTGCGCGAAAATCAGCCACGCCTGTGGAAAGCAGGGAAATGAGCAGGGCCAGGCTGACGATTGCGGGAAGGAGGATGGGGAGATGCCAGCGGCGGGCGAGCGCGGCCGCAAGCCGTCCTGTCCATTGCGCCTGGTAGCAGGTGAAGAGCAGCACCATCTGAAGGAGGATGTAGAGGGCGAAAGCCAGGCCGCTGCATGCGATGCTCAGCGTGTCAAGTCCCATGGACTCAAAGCCTCCCGGCGTGACCAGCAGGTTGAACACCAGCCCGTTGAAGTGGTAGCCGTATTTCAGAAGCATGATGTAGTCGCCGATGAGATATAGTCCGGTGAGGGAGGCGAAGGCCCCTGCCATGGCGGTGAATATCAGGCGCGCAAGCGGCTTCTTGAAAAAGCAGAACCCCAGGGCCGCCGACACAATGGACGGCA